>NZ_JBFBBE010000005.1:0-13859 GCF_040682555.1 Streptomyces sp. NPDC051172 | reverse complement strand
TTCCGGGTGCCGCCCCTTCGTCCGTGCATGACCTACGCCGCCAGCTTCTCCAGCGCCGCGTCGATGCGGGCCAGGGTCTTCTCCTTGCCCAGGATCTCCAGGGACTCGAACAGCGGCAGGCCGACCGTGCGGCCGGTGACGGCGACGCGGACCGGGGCCTGGGCCTTGCCGAGCTTGAGGCCGTGGGTCTCGCCGGCGGCCAGGACGGCCTCCTTGAGGGACTCGGCGGAGGCCCAGTCGGCGGACTCCAGCTTCTCGCGGGCCGTACGCAGGAGCGCGTCCGAGCCCTCCTTCATCGCCTTCGTCCAGGACGGCTCGTCGAAGACCGGCTCGGCGAGGAACAGGAAGTCGACGTTGTCCGTGATCTCCGAGAGGACCTTCAGACGGGTCTGGGCGTGCGGGGCGACCGCCTGCCACTTGGCCTCGTCGAAGTCCTCCGGCGCCCAGGGGGCGAAGGGGGCCTTGAGCCAGGGGGCGCAGCGCTCCGTGAAGTCCTTCACATCCAGCAGGCGGATGTGGTCGGCGTTGATCGCCTCGCACTTCTTGAGGTCGAAGCGGGCCGGGTTGGGGTTCACGTCCGCGATGTCGAAGGCCGCCACCATCTCCTCGACGGTGAAGATGTCCTTGTCCGCGGAGAGCGACCAGCCCAGCAGGGACAGGTAGTTGAGCAGGCCCTCCGGGAGGAAGCCGCGCTCGCGGTAGAGGTTCAGCGAGGACTGCGGGTCGCGCTTGGACAGCTTCTTGTTGCCCTCGCCCATCACGTACGGCAGGTGGCCGAACTGCGGGGTCTCCTTGGCGATGCCCAGCTCGGTCAGCGCCTTGTAGAGGGCGATCTGGCGGGGCGTGGAGGACAGCAGGTCCTCGCCGCGCAGAACGTGGGTGATCTCCATCAGGGCGTCGTCGACCGGGTTGACGAGCGTGTACAGCGGGGCGCCGTTCGCGCGGACGATGCCGTAGTCCGGGACGTTCTCCGGCGTGAAGGTCAGCTCGCCGCGGACCAGGTCCGTGAAGGTGATCGTCTCGTCGGGCATGCGGAAGCGGACGATCGGCGTACGGCCCTGGGCCTTGTACTCCTCGACCTGCGCGGCCGTGAGGTCGCGGCAGTGGCCGTCGTAGCCGGAGGGCTTGCCGGCGGCGCGGGCAGCCTCGCGGCGGGTGTCCAGCTCCTCCTGGGAGCAGTAGCAGTGGTAGGCGTGCCCGGCGGCGAGGAGCTTCTGCGCGACATCGGCGTAGAGGTCCATGCGCTGCGACTGGCGGTACGGCGCGTGCGGACCGCCGACCTCGGGGCCCTCGTCCCAGTCGAAGCCCAGCCAGCGCATCGAGTCGAGCAGCTGGTTGTACGACTCCTCGGAGTCGCGGGCGGCGTCGGTGTCCTCGATGCGGAAGACAAGAGTGCCCTGGTGGTGCCGGGCGAACGCCCAGTTGAACAGGGCCGTGCGGACCAGGCCCACATGGGGGTTACCGGTGGGCGAGGGGCAGAAACGGACGCGTACGGGGGAGCCGGGTGCGCTAGCCACGCTTGACAACCTTGTTGGTGAGAGTGCCGATGCCTTCGATGGTGACGGCGACCTCGTCGCCGACGGTGAGCGGCCCGACGCCTGCCGGGGTGCCCGTGAGGATCACGTCGCCGGGGAGCAGCGTCATGGCCTCGGAGATGTTGACGATCAGATCCTCGATGGGGTGGATCATCTCGCTGGTGCGGCCGAGCTGGCGTTGTTCGCCGTTGACCGTGAGCTGGACGGTCAGGTCGGACGCGGTCGCGAGGTCGATGCCGGTCTCCACCCAGGGGCCGAGCGGGCAGGACGTGTCGAAGCCCTTGGCCCGGGCCCACTGCTTCTCGCGTCTCTGCACATCGCGGGCGGTGACGTCGTTGGCGCAGGTGTAGCCGAAGATCACGTCGGCCACGCGCTCGCGCGGGACCTCGCGGCACATGCGGCCGATGACGACGGCCAGTTCGGCCTCGTGGTGCAGGTCCTCGGAGAAGGAGGGGTACTGGATCTCGTCGCCGGGGCCGATCACCGAGGTGGAGGGCTTGAAGAAGGCGAACGGAGCATCGGGCACCTCGTTGCCGAGTTCGCGCGCGTGCTCCGCGTAGTTGCGGCCGAAGGCCACGACCTTGTTGGGGAGCACCGGCGGGAGCAGCCTGACCTTGCTGACCGGCACCTTCGTACCGGAGAGCTCGAAGTCCGCGAACGGGATGCCCTTGATGATGTCGAGGACGAGCTCGTCCGGCTGGTCGCCCTCGACCGCGCCGAAGGCGACGTTCCCGTCGATGGAGAACCTGGCGATGCGCACGGGATCCTGCGCCCCTCACTTGAGCCGGCTGGAGTCTGACGCTCCAGGCTAACGCGGTGAGGGGGCCGCTTCGCGCTCCCCCAGAAGGGGACTCCAAGATCCGTGCGCGGCCGCAGTGAATGATCTACGGCCGGTGTGCGTACTACTGCGCGACGGAGGCCGTGGCGGGGGCCTCCACCAGGATGGTGCGGCGCGGGTTGGCCGTCTGGGACGGGAGGTCGACGGAGTGCTCCGGCTGCTGCGGCGTCTGCAGCGCGTCGGCGTCCTCCAGGTGCGCCAGCGTCGTGCGCCGCGGGTTGGCTATGTTGCGGAACATCATCGTCGTCTTCACTGTTGTACGTGACCTTGTCGTCTCCGGGCGTCCGGCCGGGACCTCGGGCCCCTCGCGCAGGCGCAGTTGTCAAAGTGTTACGTCCTGTAAAGCGTCAGGCTAAACATTCAATTCCCTCCCCAAGGCGTGAAGACCCCATGATCAGCATGTGAGTTTGCTCACGACCCGACAGGCAAAACGGTCAATTCAGGCCTGTGGGTGACCTCTACGAAACGGACATTGACCCCCTGAAGCCATCATTCCGCTCCTGATCATGGCGACTGGGACACCGCTCCCACCTGGGCGACTCGCTCGCATAAGTCCGTTATGGACGGGATCACTTTCTACGTCCGGTAATCCCGCACTCACGTGCAGTCACGTGCGTCACGGCATAGTGCTCGGGCCTTGTTGGAGATCCGGCACTGTGCTGGAATTCCACGGACCGCCGCAGGATCGAGCCGGCGCACAGGGGGCGCGACGAGCGTCGCGTTGCGGCGAGAAGGGGGAGCCAGCGCCGGTCACTTCACGACCACAGGGGGCGCATTCAGGGCGCCACCTAAAACGCCGACACCGTGTCTTTCCGTTCACGCGGAGGGGCGCCTGGTCCAGAGGTTGCGACGCTAGTGCAGGGACGTTTCAAGAGGGATGGCAGTGCTTCGGCGGAGCCGGAGCCGCACGGCGGGACTGGCCCCAATGCCGGCAGTCCCTCCCCCCAGCACGCCCAGAACCCGGGCCCGGCACCGTCCGGCGACGGCGGAGAGCGCTCCGGGCGCCCCGGCGCGTCGGCACCTCCCGGGCCCCCCAACTCCGCCGCTCCGGCGGTCAAGCCGCCGAGCGGTCCGAGCGGCCCCGGATCCCGCGTGGCGCTGCGCAACTGGCGCATCTCCACGCGCCTGGTGTCGCTGCTCGCGCTTCCCGTGGTGGCGGCCACCTCGCTGGGCGCCCTGCGCATCAGCGACAACATGAACGACATCCAGCAGCTCGACAACATGAAGCTGCTGACGGACATGACCAAGCAGGCCACCGAGCTGGCCGACGCGCTCCAGAAGGAGCGCGACCTGTCCTCCGGTCCGCTGGCGCACGGCTCCAAGGCGAGCGACTACACGGTCAAGGGCTACCGGGACAAGACGGACCGGGCCAAGACCAACTTCATCGACTCCGCCGAGCAGATCGACACCTCCAACAAGGACGGCTCGCTCCAGGGCGTCCGCGAGAGCCTCGTCGGCGTGGTCGGCGACCTCGAACAGCTGTCGAAGATCCGCTCCAGCGCCTACCAGGCCAAGAACAACTCGACCCAGACCGTCGAGGCCTACCACCGTCTCGTCACACACCTGCTGAGCCTCTCCCAGGACATGGCCGAGGCCACCAGCAACCCCGAGATGATCCAGCGCACCCGTGCCCTGGCCTCCTTCTCCTCCGCCAAGGAGTACGCGTCGATGCAGCGCGCCGTCCTGGCGGCGGCGCTCCCCGCGAACAACACCACGGTCGGCGACCTGTCGGAGAACGACCGGCTCTACGCGCAGTCGGCGCTGGAGAGCCAGAAGTCCGAGCTGCGCAGCTTCCGGAGCATCTACGGCACCGACAAGGCCACCGCTCTCCTCAAGCCCATCGAGGAGAACAACACGACGATCACGGCCAGCGACAAGTACGCCAGCCGTGCCCTCGCCTCCCAGAACGCCCTGGACGACCTGCCGAAGCGCTCGTACCAGGACTGGGTGGACGACAGCTCGACCAAGATCGAGCAGATGAAGAAGATCGAGCACACGCTGCTCGAGGACATGGAACAGAAGGCCCGCGAGCTGCGTTCCGCCTCCGAGCGTGAGGCGATCATCTCCGGTGCGCTGATCCTGCTGGTGCTCGGCGTCTCCCTCGTCGGCGCCTTCGTCATCGCCCGCTCCATGATCCGCTCGCTGCGCCGGCTGCAGGAGACCGCCAACAAGGTCGCCCAGGACCGGCTGCCCGAGCTGGTCAAGCAGCTGTCGGAGTCGGACCCGCAGGACGTCGACACCTCCGTCGAGTCGGTCGGTGTGCACTCCCGGGACGAGATCGGCCAGGTGGCCGCGGCCTTCGACGACGTGCACCGCGAGGCGGTCCGCCTCGCCGCCGAGCAGGCCCTCCTCCGGGGCAACGTCAACGCGATGTTCACCAACCTCTCGCGCCGCTCCCAGGGCCTCATCCAGCGTCAGCTGTCGCTGATCTCCGAGCTCGAGTCCCGTGAGGCCGACCCGGACCAGCTGTCCTCGCTGTTCAAGCTCGACCACCTCGCGACGCGCATGCGCCGTAACGGTGAGAACCTCCTCGTCCTCGCCGGTGAGGAGCCCGGCCGCCGCTGGACCCGCCCGGTCCCGCTGGTCGACGTGCTCCGCGCCGCCGCCTCCGAGGTGGAGCAGTACGAGCGCATCGAGCTGGCCGCCGTGCCGACCACCGAAGTGGCCGGCCGCGTGGTCAACGACCTCGTGCACCTGCTCGCCGAGCTGCTGGAGAACGCGACCTCGTTCTCCTCGCCGCAGACCAAGGTCAAGGTCACCGGTCACGCACTGCCCGACGGCCGCGTCCTGATCGAGATCCACGACACCGGTATCGGCCTCTCTCCCGAGGACCTCGCGGCGATCAACGAGCGGCTCGCCTCCCCGCCCACCGTGGACGTCTCGGTCTCGCGCCGCATGGGTCTGTTCGTGGTCGGCCGGCTGTCGCAGCGCCACGGCATCCGCATCCAGCTGCGTCCGTCCGACTCCGGTGGTACGACCGCGCTGGTCATGCTGCCCGTCGATGTCGCCCAGGGCGGCAAGAAGCCGCAGCCCAAGCCGGGTCAGGGCGGCACCTCCGGTGGTCCCGCCGCAGCGCAGGCCGCCGCGGGTGTGGCCGCCGCACGGCGCCAGGCCGGTGGCGGCGCCCTCGGTGCCGGTGCAGCCTCCGGTGGTGGTCTGCTCGGTGCCGGCCAGGGCCCGCGGGCCGCGCTGCCGGGTGCCGGCGACGGCCGTCCGGGTGCGCCCGGCGGAGCGCGTGGACCGCAGTCCCCGGCCCCGCAGGGCCGGCCGGCTCCCGCGGGTGCGGGCGCCGGATTCGGTCAGGCGCCTGGTGCGCCGCAGGGCCTCCAGGCCGCGGGCACGGGTCAGGACAGCTTCGGCGGCCCTCGCGGCGCCGTACCCCCGCAGTCCTCGAACAACGCCGACGCAGGCAATGAGCAGGGCCGCGGCCGGCGTGGCCGTCAGCCGCAGCTGCCGGGCCGTGGCGGTCCGCGTGCCGAGCTGCCGGGCGGCAACCCGCAGTCCCGGCCGAGCTGGAGCGACGAGAACGCGCAGCCTCCGGTGCCGCGTGCCTCGCTCGACACCCCGCGCGGCCACGACGAGACCTCCCGGATGCCGCGCATCGACGCGACGTCCGAGATGCCGGCGATCCCGCGGTCCGACGAGCGTCAGGGCCCCGGTTCCACCTCGGAATTCGCCCGCCCCGACTTCGGTGCTCCGGCGCCGGGCAACCCGCAGCACACCGGTCAGTTCGCCGCCCAGGACTTCGGGGCGCAGCAGCCGAGCGGTAACGGTTCGCAGAACACGGGCCAGTTCGTCCGCTCGGACGTCTTCGGCGCTCCGTCCGGCCAGAACGGGCGAGGCGGCCAGAACAACCCGAACAACCCCGCCAACACGGGCCAGTTCGCTAGTCCTCAGGCGTACGACGGCAGCTCCACGGGCCAGTTCGCCACACCGGGCTACGACAACGGCTCCACCGGGCAGCACTCCCTGCCGGGTCGCCAGAACCCCGGTGACACCGGGCAGTTCGAGCGTCCGGGCGGCGACTTCGGTGCTCCGCGGCAGCCGGCTCCGCAGCGTCCGCAGCAGCGGCCCGTCCGCCAGGAGCCCGAGGCGCTGCCGCCGGCGCCGGGTCCGGGCGACGGTCGTACACCGCTGTACGACACGCTGGAGACCAACTGGTTCCACGGCCAGCAGGGCGGTCAGCAGAGCAACGGCTCCGCACCGGCCCCGCAGCAGCCGCAGGCTCCGGCCGCCCCCGCGGCCCCGCAGCACTCTGCGGCTTCACAGCGTCCCGCCACCTCTTCCTGGCGCACCTCGCCGAACGACGATCTCGTCCGGCAGGCAGAGCGTGTCAGGCAGCCGGCGGCGGGCGGCGTCACCACCTCCGGCCTGCCGCGCCGGGTGCCCCGGGCGAACCTCGTTCCGGGCACGGCTCAGCAGCAACAGCACCAATCCGGTCCGCAGGTCTCGCGTGCGCCTGACGACGTACGCGGCCGGCTGACCAATCTCCGTCGGGGCATCGCGCAGGGTCGCCAGGCCGGTACCGGTCAGACCGGCAGTTTCCCGAGCCCCACTCACCAGCAGGAGCGTTAGTTGAGCCAGATGAGCCAAGCGGCACAGAACCTCAACTGGTTGATCACCAACTTCGTGGACAACACCCCGGGTGTGTCCCACACCGTCGTCGTGTCCGCCGACGGTCTCCTTCTGGCGATGTCGGAAGGCTTCCCCCGCGACCGCGCCGATCAGCTGGCGGCCGTCGCGTCCGGACTGACCTCGCTGACGGCCGGGGCCTCCCGGATCTTCGAGGGCGGCAACGTGGCGCAGACGGTCGTCGAGATGGAGCGGGGTTTCCTCTTCCTGATGTCCGTCTCGGACGGCTCGTCCCTGGCCGTGCTCGCGCACCCCGAGTGCGACATCGGCCTGGTGGGCTACGAGATGGCGCTGCTCGTCGACCGGGCAGGTGCGGTCCTCACGCCGGATCTGCGCGCCGAACTCCAGGGCAGTCTGCTCCACTGACCCGCCCAGGATCCACCCCCGTCACCACATCACCGTCCGGCCGCCACAATCCCCCCACGGCCAATAAGACGGCCAGCCCGACCGACTTGCTGTCCCGCCCGGAGGATTCATGACCCCGCCCACCGCCTCTCATGATCCGTACGCGGAGCCGTACGAGGACGAGGGCGACCAGCCACTGGTGCGTCCGTACGCGATGACCGGTGGCCGGACCCGGCCCCGCTATCAGCTGGCCATCGAAGCGCTGATCAGCACCACGGCCGACCCTGCAGCACTCATGGGGCTGCTCCCTGAGCACCAGCGCATCTGCCACCTGTGCCGTGAGGTGAAGTCGGTCGCAGAGGTGTCGGCGCTCTTGTCCATGCCGCTGGGCGTGGCCCGGATCCTTGTCGCGGACCTGGCCGAGGCCGGACTCGTCGCCATCCACCAGCCTGGTGGCGACGAGACGACCGGTGCGCCGGACGTGACACTGCTCGAAAGGGTGCTCAGTGGACTTCGCAAGCTCTGAACCGAGTCGTGCCACCACCTCCGCCAAGATCGTGGTGGCGGGCGGCTTCGGCGTGGGCAAGACCACGTTCGTCGGCGCCGTCTCGGAGATCAACCCGCTGCGCACCGAGGCCGTCATGACGTCCGCTTCCGCGGGCATCGACGACCTCACCCACACCGGGGACAAGACCACCACCACGGTGGCCATGGACTTCGGCCGCATCACCCTGGACCAGGACCTGATCCTGTACCTCTTCGGTACACCGGGCCAGGACCGGTTCTGGTTCATGTGGGACGACCTGGTGCGCGGCGCCATCGGCGCGGTGGTGCTCGTGGACACCCGGCGCCTGGCGGACTGCTTCCCCGCGGTCGACTACTTCGAGAACAGCGGCCTGCCCTTCGTCGTCGCGCTGAACGGCTTCGACGGACACCAGCCGTATGCTCCCGAGGAGGTGCGCGAGGCGCTGCAGATCGGTCCGGACACCCCGATCATCACGACGGACGCCCGGCACCGCGGAGATGCCAAGAGTGCGCTGATCACGCTGGTCGAGCACGCTCTCATGGCACGGCTGAGGTAACACCCAAATCAGCCATGCCGTACGGCAGTTGTCGTAGACGCATCGGAGCCGACTGTGGCCTTTGACACGGTCGGCCCCGGTGTTCATAACGTTTCGGCAGAGGAATCGGGTAGCACGGCCACGCGTCGTTGCCAAACGGTCTCGCTGCGCTCACATCAGCCCCGTCTTTTGACGGGGCTCGTTCTTTATGACCGTTTTATCTGGGGCTTACATCACACGGAATCCTTGCTTTCCACTGTTTGGAAGAGCGCAGGTCGTCGTGCTGGAATGCCTGAACTGCCCAATAGTCAAAGACGTACTCGGTAGTACTGCGTACTCAATGGCGTACTGGGCTCTGAGACACTGCGGCACAACGTTGGTGCCCGCCGCCGAGAGGTTGTTGGTCGAGTGAGGCGAAGCAAGAACGGTCCCGAGCCGTCGGCCCGGGGCAACTTCACCCCGCCGCCGCGCGGAGCGGCGCCCGCCCCTGTGCCCGGTTCGGAACCGACGGCCCCACCCGCTCCGAGCGGCGGCCGTTTCTCCCCCCGCAACTGGCGGGTGCCGACCCGGCTGAACGCGATCCTGCTCATACCCGTGACGGTCGGGCTTGTCATGGGCGGCTTCCAGGTGAAGAGCTCGATCGACACCTGGCAGGAGGCACAGGACGCGGAGAACACCGCACGGCTGGTGCGGGCCTCCCTGACCTATGCCAACGCGGTGAACAACGAGCGCGACATCACCGCGGCACCGCTGCTCAAGGGCAAGAGCGCGACCGCCAAGGACAAGGCGACGGTCGACGCGGCCCGCAAGGCCACCGACGACGCGGCCGACGCCTTCGACGCGGCGGCGCAGCACATGCCGCAGAAGTCCGGCCTGCTGCGCCGCCTCAAGCTGTTCCGCCAGGCCGAGCCGCAGCTGGCCACCCTGCGCGCGACCGCATACTCCTCCAAGGTGCACGGCGTGCAGACCGAGGAGGGCTACGTCGGCATCGCCCACCCGCTGATGGAGTTCGCCAACGAGCTGGGCCTGGGCACGGGCAACATCACCAGCTACGGCCGGACCGTCTACGCCATCTCGCTCACCCAGGCCGCCCTGTCCCTGGAACGGTCGATCGGCATGCATCTGCTGATCGCGCCCGGCCCCAAGAAGGACGACTTCGCCAAGCAGCGCGTCGCCCTCTCCTCCTACGCCTACCTCGAAGGCATCGCCATCGAGGAGTACAAGGCGGGCGGCACCGAGGCGGACGCGCAGAAGCTCATCGACCTGGAGACGAAGGCCAAGGCCGAGGGCGTGGCCCAGGCCAAGCAGGCCGCCGCGCAGGCAGCCGCCAACAACCAGGCGTACGTGCCACCGCCGGCCGACCCGACCGCCATGGTCACGGCCCTGTCGTCGCTGCAGAGCACCGACACCGGCGCCCGCGCCGTGCTCGCCCAGCAGGGCATCACCGCCGAGAACTGGTGGGCGGTCAACACCCTCCGGTACAACGTCTACCGCCAGATCCAGTCGGACATGGCCGACAAGGCCGTGAACGAGGCCTCGAACATCGCCGACAACGCCAAGCGTGACGCCCTCATCACGGGTGCCGCCGTCGTCGTCGCCCTGCTCCTGGCGTTCATCCTGGCCGGTGCCGTGGCCCGCCAGATGTCCCGCTCGATGCGCCAGCTGCGCAACGCCGCCTTCGGCATCGCCGAGCAGCGGCTGCCGATGCTGGTCGACCAGCTCTCGCGCACCGACCCGGGCCGCGTGGACACCCGCGTCCAGCCCATCCCGATCAACACCCGCGACGAGATCGGCGAGGTCGCCCGCGCCTTCGACCAGGTCCACCGCGAGGCGGTCCGGCTCGCCGCCGAGCAGGCCCTGCTGCGGGGCAACATCAACGCGATCTTCACCAACCTCTCGCGCCGCAACCAGTCGCTGATCGAGGGCCAGCTGACCCTGATCACCGACCTGGAGAACAACGAGGCCGACCCGGACCAGCTGGAGAACCTCTTCCGCCTGGACCACCTCGCGACCCGTATGCGCCGCAACGGCGAGAACCTCCTGGTCCTCGCCGGCGAGGAGCCGGGCCGCCGCTGGGACCAGCCGGTCCCGCTCATCGACGTGGTGCGCGCCGCCTCCTCCGAGGTGGAGCAGTACGAGCGCATCGAGCTGTCGGGCGTCCCGGAGGCCGAGATCCACGGCCGCGCGGTCACCGACCTCGTGCACCTGCTCGCCGAGCTGCTGGAGAACGCCACCACGTTCTCGTCCCCGCAGACCAAGGTCCGCGTCACCGCGACCCGGCTGCCCGACGGCCGCATCATGATCGAGATCCACGACAAGGGCATCGGCCTGACCGCCGAGGACTTCGCGGACATCAACCACAAGCTCGCGAACCCGCCCACCGTCGACGCCGCGATATCCCAGCGCATGGGCCTGTTCGTGGTCGGCCGGCTGTCCGACCGGCACGGCATCCGCGTCCAGCTGCGCCCCTCCGGCGAGCAGGCGGGCACCACCTCGCTGGTCATGCTGCCGGACGCGATCACCCACGGTGGTGGCGGCGAGCAGCAGCAGCCGCGCGACGAGTTCACGGTCTCGCAGATCATCCCGGAGCAGAGCTACCAGGGTGAGGACTTCAACAACGGCCTGCCGATGCGCACGGCCGCGGAACTCGGCTTCGACGACAGCCGCTACTCCGAGATCCCGGACGACATACGCGAGCTGGACACCGTCGGCCGCTCGCTGATGCGCGAGGAGCGCCGTGCGGCCCTGGAGTCCCAGGCGCAGGACCAGCCGGCCCAGGAGTCCCCCGAGACCCCGTACGCCGACGCGTTCGACCAGCCGTCCTACGACAACGGCCTCGGCGGCTTCCCCGAGCAGCAGCCCGGCGGCTACGACCCGCGCCCGGCCTACGACGAGCCGCAGCAGACTCCGTACGAGGAGCAGCAGCGCCCCGCGTATGACGAACCGGCTCCCCGCCCGTCGTACGACGAGCCGTACTACGCGCCGAACGGCGGGCTTCCGCACAGCGACACGTTCTCGTCGAACGGCGGCTACCCCGAGCCCTCGTATGCGGAACCGGTCCGCGAGGAGCGCGCCTCCGCCCCGGAGCCCTTCCCGGCCTTCCAGGAGCGCCGCCAGCAGGACGACTGGCCGCAGCAGGACGGCTACCAGAACGGCTACTCCTCGGATTACGCTCCGGAAACGGAATCTGCGCAGGCCGCTGACGTGAGCGAGCGCGACCGCGTAGGCTTCGACCGTCCGGGACCGGCCTCTTCCGCCGCCCACGCGCTGACCGACGCCGGACTGCCCCGCCGCGGATCGTTCGCGGGAGGTGCGAACGGCACGAGCGGTCCGAACGGCGCGCGGCACGTGAGCCAGGAGGCGCCGGCCCCCAAGCCGGAGAGCAACGGCAATGGCACCGGCGACTGGCGTTCGGCGAACGACGACCGCTGGCAGCAGGCCGCTCAACTCCGGAAGCCCAAGGCGGGCGGGGTCACCTCCTCCGGCCTGCCGCGGCGGGTGCCCAAGGCCAACCTGGTCGAGGGAGCCGCCGAGACCACCCCGCAGGGCGGCCCACAGGTCTCCCGCGCCCCGGAGGACGTCCGGGGCAGGCTGAGCAACCTGCGCCGGGGCGTCCAGCGCGGACGCAACGCGAGCAGTGAAACGAACGGTCAGGGCTTCGGTCCTGACAGCACCTACAACCAGGAGCGTTAGTGTGAGCCCGATGAGCCAGGCGGCACAGAACCTGAACTGGTTGATCACCAACTTCGTGGACAACACCCCGGGGGTGTCCCACACGGTGGTGGTCTCCGCCGATGGACTCCTTCTGGCGATGTCCGAAGGGTTTCCGCGCGACCGCGCCGACCAGCTGGCGGCCGTCGCGTCGGGTCTGACCTCGCTGACGGCCGGTGCCTCGCGCATCTTCGAGGGCGGCAGCGTGAACCAGACGGTTGTGGAGATGGAGCGGGGATTCCTCTTCATCATGTCCGTGTCCGACGGTTCCTCGCTCGCCGTGCTGGCCCACCCCGAGGCGGACATCGGTCTCATTGGGTACGAGATGGCTCTTCTTGTCGACCGTGCCGGTACGGTCCTGACACCGGATCTTCGTGCGGAGCTCCAGGGCAGCCTGCTCAACTGACAGACAGACGGTGCGTTTTGGCGTCCCGGGGCCGTAAGGTTTCGGGACGCGGCTCCACAGGGATTGGGTGCCCGGCACGGTCGGAGGAGGAGAAGAGAGTGGCAACACCCCCAGGCGGTTCGAATTCGGGCAACTGGTCGTACGGCCCTGCCCAGGGCCAGGGCGGCGGTTCCCAGAACCCGAACCGCTACAACTTCCCCTCCACCCCGAGCCAGCGGCGTCAGAACCCGTATGCACCCCAGGGTCCGCAGGGCCCCGGTCCTTCGCCGTACGACCAGCCGCCGGCGCCGCGTATCCAGCCCGTGCAGCCGCAGCGCCGCGCTCCCGAGCCGGCGCCCGCAGGGTCGTCGAACAACCCCCTGGTGCGTCCGTACGCCATGACCGGCGGCCGGACCCGCCCGCGCTACCAGCTCGCCATCGAGGCGCTGGTGCACACCACCGCGCAGCCGCACCAGATGCAGGGCCAGCTGCCCGAGCATCAGCGGATCTGCAACCTCTGCCGCGAGATCAAGTCGGTGGCGGAAATCTCCGCCCTCCTGACGATCCCTCTCGGCGTGGCCAGGATCCTCGTCGCCGACTTGGCGGAGGCGGGACTGGTCGCCATCCATCAGCCCGGCGGCGACGAGAACGCCGGCGGCCAGCCAGACGTGACACTGCTCGAAAGGGTGCTCAGTGGACTTCGCAAGCTCTAGCGGCGGTCCTTCCCGCTCCACCACCTCGGCGAAGATCGTGGTGGCGGGTGGCTTCGGCGTGGGCAAGACCACGTTCGTCGGGGCCGTCTCGGAGATCAACCCGCTGCGTACCGAGGCCGTCATGACGTCCGCTTCCGCGGGCATCGACGACCTCACCCACACCGGGGACAAGACCACCACCACGGTGGCCATGGACTTCGGCCGCATCACCCTGGACCAGGACCTGATCCTGTACCTGTTCGGCACCCCCGGTCAGGACCGGTTCTGGTTCATGTGGGACGACCTGGTGCGCGGCGCCATCGGCGCGATCGTCCTGGTCGACACCCGCCGTCTCGCCGACTGCTTCCCCGCGGTCGACTACTTCGAGAACAGCGGCCTGCCCTTCGTGATCGCCCTGAACGGCTTCGACGGCAACCAGCCGTACAACCCGGACGAGGTCCGGGAAGCCCTGCAGATCGGTCCGGACACCCCGATCATCACCACCGATGCCCGGCACCGGGCCGACGCCAAGAGCGCGCTGATCACCCTGGTCGAGCACGCGCTCATGGCACGACTGCGGTAGCACCCCCTGCAAGTGGGCCCCCTCTTCGGAGGGGGCCTTTTTGCTGCCTCCGGCAGGGAAAGATCGCAGAAGGGCCC
>NZ_JBFBBE010000004.1:128999-193364 GCF_040682555.1 Streptomyces sp. NPDC051172 | reverse complement strand
GCGTTCTCGCGCCGGGCGCCCCGTTGAGCTGGGGGAACCTCAGTCCTCGCTGGGCGCCGCCGGGAGCTTCGCCTGGATGGGATCCATGACCGTCGAGTCGGTCAGCGTCGTCACATCGCCGAGCTGGCGGTTCTCCGCGACGTCCCGCAGCAGGCGCCGCATGATCTTGCCGGAGCGGGTCTTCGGCAGCTCCGCCACCGGCAGGATCCGCTTCGGCTTGGCGATCGGGCCGAGGGTGGCGCCGACGTGGTTGCGCAGATCGGCGACGAGGCTCTCGTCCTCGGCGTTCGCCGTGCCGCGCAGGATCACGAAGGCGACGATCGCCTGCCCCGTCGTCTCGTCCGCCGCGCCGACGACGGCCGCCTCGGCGACCGACGGGTGCGAGACGAGCGCGGACTCCACCTCGGTGGTGGAGATGTTGTGCCCGGAGACGAGCATGACGTCGTCCACGCGGCCCAGCAGCCAGATGTCGCCGTCGTCGTCCTTCTTCGCGCCGTCACCGGCGAAGTACTTGCCCTCGAAGCGGGACCAGTAGGTGTCGAGGAAGCGCTGGTCGTCGCCCCAGATGGTGCGCAGCATGGACGGCCACGGCTCGGTGAGGACCAGGTAGCCGCCACCGCCGTTCGGGACCTCGTTCGCCTCGTCGTCGACGACGGTCGCGGAGATACCGGGCAGCGGTGTCTGCGCGGAGCCCGGCTTGGTCGCGGTGACACCCGGCAGCGGCGAGATCATCATCGCGCCGGTCTCGGTCTGCCACCAGGTGTCCACGATCGGCGTCCGGTCGGCACCGATGTTCTTCCGGTACCAGATCCAGGCCTCGGGGTTGATCGGCTCACCCACGGACCCGAGCACCCGCAGGCTGGACAGGTCGAACTTCGCGGGGATGTCGTCGCCCCACTTCATGAACGTACGGATTGCCGTGGGCGCCGTGTACAGGATCGTCACCCCGTACTTCTGCACGATCTCCCAGAACCGGCCCTGGTGCGGGGTGTCCGGCGTGCCCTCGTACATGACCTGCGTCGCGCCGTTCGCCAGCGGACCGTAGACGATGTACGAGTGCCCGGTCACCCAGCCGACGTCGGCCGTGCACCAGTACACGTCCGTCTCCGGCTTGAGGTCGAAGACGGCGTGATGCGTGTACGCGGTCTGGGTGAGGTAGCCGCCGGAGGTGTGCAGGATGCCCTTCGGCTTACCCGTCGTACCGGACGTGTACAGGATGAACAGCGGGTGCTCGGCGCCGAACGCCTCCGGCGTGTGCTCGGCCGACTGCCGCTCGACGATCTCGTGCCACCAGACGTCGCGGCCCTCGGTCCAGGCGACCTCCTGGCCGGTACGGCGGACCACGAGCACGTGGTTCACGTTGTCCACCTTGCCGATCGCCTCGTCGACGGCCGGCTTGAGCGCGGACGGCTTGCCGCGCCGGTAGCCGCCGTCGGAGGTGATGACGACCTTGGCGTCGGCGTCCTGGATACGGGTGGCAAGCGCATCGGCCGAGAAACCGCCGAAGACGACGGAGTGTGCGGCACCGATCCGCGCGCAGGCCAGCATCGCGATCGCCGTCTCCGGGATCATCGGCATGTAGACGGCGACCCGGTCGCCCGCCTGAACGCCCAGCTCCAGCAGTGCGTTGGCGGTCTTGCTCACCTCGTCCTTGAGCTCGGCATAGGTGAGGGCACGGCTGTCGCCGGGCTCGCCCTCGAAGTGGATGGCGACGCGGTCGCCGTTGCCCGCCTCGACATGCCGGTCCACGCAGTTGTACGCGACGTTGAGCTCGCCGTCCTTGAACCACTTGGCGAACGGCGGGTTCGACCAGTCCAGCGTCTCGGTCGGTTCCTTGGCCCAGGTCAGCCGCCGGGCCTGCTCGGCCCAGAAGCCGAGCCTGTCAGCCTTGGCCTGTTCGTACGCCTCTGCCGTGACGTTGGCGCCCACGGCCAGGTCAGCCGGCGGCGCGAAGCGTCGCTCCTCCTTCAAGAGGTTGGCCAGGCTTTCGTTGCTCACGACATCTCCCTTTCCCAGGGTGTCCGTTGTGTCCCAGGCCACAGCTCATCAGACCCGGGGTGCCGATGACAAGGGCCGACGTGAAATTGGTTTAGACCTGTGGGGTGTGTGCTGAGGCGTCCGGAGTCATTCGTACCCACGGACGCCGACGGGGCGGAGTTCAGCACGTGTCACGCCTCTCACGTCCCAGTGCACCCGTGCAGCGCGGAGACGGTCACGTCTTTCCTGGACCGAGCGGGTCGGGACAGCCCGGTGCGGCACACGCCACGGATGCGCGGTCCGCGCCGAGCGGAGTCGCACATCCGTGGCGAACCGGCGTCGGTTCAGGCGGACCGGTCTGCCGCCTCCACATGCTCGAACACCTTGCCCCCGTCCGCCTCCGTGAGCAGATACGCCTGTGCCTCGCCCACGTGGAAGTACATCCCGTGCAGCTCCAACGCGCCGTCCCGCAGGGCCCGGGACACCGACTCGTGGGCGCCCAGGTGCTCCAACTGCTGGACCACATTGGTCAGACAGAGTTGCTCGACCGCGTCGGCCGGTGCCCGGCCCGCGAGCCGGGCCCACGGCCGGCTTCTGTCGGCCATGCGCTCCAGGCTCGGCTGCCCGTGCCGCAGCCACCGCTTCAGCGGCGTCCGGGCGCCGCCGGGCTCGGCGTCGAGCAGCGCCTGCATGGCCCCGCATCCGGAGTGCCCGCACACCGTGATGGACCGCACCTGCAGCACGTCCACCGCGTACTCGATCGCGGCCGCCACCGAGTCGTCCCCGCTCTCCTCGCCGGGAAGGGGAACCAGGTTGCCCACGTTGCGCACCACGAACAGGTCCCCGGGACCACTGGAGGTGATCATCGACGTGACGAGCCGCGAGTCGGCGCAGGTGAGGAAGAGCTGGGACGGCCGCTGCCCCTCCCGGGCGAGCCGGGCCAGCTCACTGCGCACGAGCGGTGCGGTGTTGCGCTGGAACGCGCTGATGCCACGCGCCAGTCGATGCCCGCTCCGGCCACCGGTGCCATGGGGCCCACCCGGTCCAGTCGGCCCCCCGGGCGCGCCGGGGTGATCGGCGTCCGGCGCGGACTGCGGGCGCTCGCACTGGTGATTGCGCCACGGCGTCCAGGGACGGCAGCGGCAGCCGACGGAGGACTCACCGTGCTCCTCGTGGAGCGGGGCGGGTTCGGTGAGGGTTCGGGTTCCGGCCCGGCGGCCGGTCACCTCGGCGGAGCCGCCCTGTGCGGTGTGCGTGTTCTGCCAGTCCTGCAGTGACTCGTACGCCGCGTGGTCCATGAACGACCCGTCCAACTCCACCACGGCGTGGGCGCCTTGGGGTACGAGATGCAGGGCACGGCTGAGCCGTGGCACCGCGAGGAACGTCAACTGCCCTCGGACATGTACGTGATGGACTCCTTCCTTCTCTTCGTGCGTGATGCGGGTGCGGGCGAGGCGGTGCATGGCGACGGCGACGGCCACGGCGATCCCGAGCATCACGCCCGCCAGGACGCCGAGGAACACCACGCCGAGTGTGGTGACGGCGTACACCAGCACTTCTCGGTGGCGGGTCACCGTGCGGATGTGGTGCAGGGACACCATCTGGATGCCGACGGCCATCACCAGGGCGGCGAGCGAGGCGAGCGGGATGAGCTCCAGGAGCGGGACCATCAGCAGCGCGGCGATCACTACGAGAACGCCGTGCAGCATCGTGGAGTTCCGGCTCACCGCGCCCGCGTTCACATTCGCCGAACTTCTCACGGCGACACCGGCGACCGGCAGTCCGCCGAGCGCGCCGGAGACGATGTTGGCGGCTCCCTGGCCGAGGAGTTCGCGGTCGAGGTCGGCGCGTTTGACGCGGGCGGTCAGTCCGGGTCTTGCGGCCACCAGCTTGTCCACGGCGACCGCGCCGAGCAGGGACTGCACGCTGCACACCAGCGTGGTGGTCAGCACGGCCGCGGTCAGGCCGAGTGCGGGGCCCTCGGGCAGACCGGCCAGGGCGTGGCTGCTCCAGGACGGCAGGTCGACCTTGGCCACGCCGATCCCCGAGAGCGAGGCGACCGCGGTGGCGCCGGCCACGGCGACGAGCGCGGCCGGGATCCTGCGCAGCAGGCGTCCCGCCCGGCCGGGGATCCGCGGCCAGAGCAGCAGCAGGGTCAGGGTCAGCACGCTGACGGTCACGGCGGCGGGGTGCAGGTTCGCCAACTGGGCGGGCAGCGCCCGGAGGTTGGCGAGGACGGAGCTCTGCGGGGTGCCGCCGAGGACGATGTGCAGCTGGGCGACGGCGATGGTGACGCCGATTCCGGCGAGCATGCCGTGCACGATGGCGGGGCTGACGGCGAGTGCGGTGCGGGCCACGCGCAGGCAGCCGAGGCCCAGTTGGGCGAGGCCGGCGAGGACCGTGACGGTGCAGGTGGTACGCCATCCGTAGCGGTGGATGAGGTCGGCGGTGACCACCGTGAGTCCCGCGGCGGGGCCGCTGACCTGCAGCGGACAGCCGCCGATCCGGCCGGCGACGAGCCCGCCGACCCCGGCGGCCACCAGCCCGGCTTGCAGTGGGGCGCCGGTGGCGAGGGCGATGCCCAGCGACAGCGGGAGGGCGATCAGGAAGACCGCGACCGCGGCCGATACGTCGGCGCCCGCGATGCGGAAGCGGCGGCGCGGGCCCGGCGGTGGGCTGTGGGCTTGGTGGTCGGACTGGGGTCGACTCGGGTCGGTGGCGCGGATGGGGGCGCAGGCTGACATGTTTCCCGTCTCCTCCGGGCGGCGCGGTCGCGGATCAGGTCGTCCCGCAGATGGGCGGGGGTCGGGACGCGGCCGTGGGTCACGGCGTGCAGCGGCGGGATGAATCAACACTCGGTAAATGAATCGTAATTCAGAGTAAAGGCCAGGCATAGACTTTCCTGGCAAATGGGGTAATCACTCACTCCAATGAGTGAAGCGGTCATTTCATCGGCTTGTCGTACTAATTCCTTCTCGGACCCGTGCGACCTTGGCGGCGCTGTCGGGTAGCCCCGGCAAACCACCAGAAAACGCCCTCATCGGCGTTGGCCTGAGAGAAGGAAGAAGGTGAGCGGAACATGACCGCCACCCAGAGGATCGCCGTGGGCGTCGTGATCACCGCGTCCTGTGCCGCGTGGGTCGCCGGCTGTGCGATCGGCTCCAACGGTTCCAAGACAGGTGCTCTCGGTCCCCAGAAGGTCCGTCCGGTCCATGCCCAAGGGAGCGCGGTCCGCCTGATCGGCGACGGCTCCACCGCGTACACCGGGGCTCAGCCGCATCTGCCCAGACCCGAGCGTCTGCGGCCCGGCCAGAAGCCCCCGCAGTTCGTCGTCTTCTCCTGGGACGGCGCCGGCGAGGACAGCCAGAAGCTGTTCTCCCACTTCCGCAAGCTCTCCAAGGCCAACCACGCGACCATGACGTACTTCCTGAGCGGCGTGTACATGCTGCCGGAGGACAAACGCGACCTCTACAAGCCCCCGGAGCACTCGGTGGGCAGCTCGGACATCGGCTTCAACGACGAGCAGGGCATCGCCGACACCGTGAAGCAGCTGCGTCTGGCGTGGCTGGAGGGCAACGAGATCGGCACCCACTTCAACGGCCACTTCTGCGGGAAGAACGGCGGGGTCGGCGAGTGGTCGGTCGCGCAGTGGATGAGCGAGATCGCACAGGCCAAGAAGTTCGTGAAGAGCTGGAAGACCAACTCCGGCATGGAGAAGGCGGCCCCACTGCCCTTCGACTACGACAAGGAGCTCATCGGCGCGCGCACGCCCTGTCTGGAGGGCCAGAAGAACTTCGTGAAGGCCGCGAGCAAGCTGGGCTTCCGCTACGACACCAGCGGGGTCAACGAGCAGGTCTGGCCGAAGAAGAGGGAGGGGCTGTGGGATCTGTCGATGCAGCTCGTGCCCTTCCCCGGGCACTCCTACGAGCAGCTCACCATGGACTACAACTTCATGGTCAACCAGTCCGGCACGCAGACCCAGGGCGACCCCGACATGTTCGACCACTGGGGCGACCAGATGCGCGACGGCCTGCTCAAGGGCTTCCGCCGCGCCTACGAGGGCAACCGCGCGCCCCTGGTCATCGGCAACCACTTCGAGTCCTGGAACGGCGGCACCTACATGCGGGCCGTCGACGAGGTCGTCGAGACGGTCTGCAACAAGCCCGATGTGCGCTGTGTGTCCTTCCACCAGCTGGCCGACTGGCTGGACGCCCAGGACCCGCAGACCCTGGCGAAACTGCGCACCCTGAAGGTGGGCCAGGCGCCCAAGCAGGGCTGGGCGGCCTTCCTGTCGGGCCACCCGGCCCCGGCCCCGAAGGGCGTACCCGGGGCACCGGCCGCCGGGCAGTAGCCGTCAGGCGGAGGCTGCGACACTCTCACCGAGCACGAACCCGGGGTCGACCTGCGCAGCCAGGTCGGCCCCGGTGCGGGCATCGCCCCACGAGGCAGCGTTCTTCAGATGGAAGTGCACCATCTGCCGCGTGTAGCGCTCCCAGTCGCGCAACTCGTACGTCGCGTCCGTGGCGACCTGGAGGGCGCGCAGGGCACGGCGGTTGGCGTCCTCCAGGGACTCGAACCTGAGCGGTCGGCCCCTCTCCATGGCGCGCACCCAGTCCGAGTGCCCGACCGTCATCAGCAGGTCGTCCCCGACCTCGGCGCGGAGGAAGTCGAGGTCGTCCGGCCCCTGCACCTTGTTGCCGACGACCTTCAGGACGACGCCGTAGTCACGGGCGTACTCCTTGTACTGGCGATAGACGGAGACCCCCTTCCGGGTCGGCTCGGCGACGAGGAACGTGATGTCGAAGCGGGTGAACATGCCGGAGGCGAAGGAGTCCGAACCCGCCGTCATGTCCACCACGACGTACTCGCCCCGCCCGTCCACGAGGTGGTTCAAACACAGCTCCACCGCTCCCGTCTTGGAGTGGTAGCAGGCGACCCCCAGGTCGGCGTCGGTGAAGGGGCCCGTGACCATCAAACGGACGGTGCCGCCGTCGAGTTCCACCGGCCGGGCACAGGCCTCGTAGACCGGGTTGTCCTCGCACACCCGCAGCAGCCGCGAGCCCTCGCCTGGCGGGGTGGTCTTGATCATCGTCTCGGCGGAGGTGATACGGGGGTTGCAGCCGCGCAGATGCTCCTTGATCAGCGGCAGCCTCTCGCCCATCGCCGGCAGCGCGGCGGCCTCCGCCTCGTCGAGGCCCAGCGCGGCGCCCAGGTGCTGGTTGATGTCCGCGTCCACGGCGAGGACCGGCGCTCCGGTGGCCGCGAGATGACGGATGAACAGGGAGGACAGGGTCGTCTTGCCGCTGCCGCCCTTCCCGACGAAAGCAATTTTCATGTTCACGAAGGGTAGTTGTGCGATAGCTGTATGTGGCAGGCGGGCGTGAGGAAGACCACTCAATCGTGGGGTGCGCCCTGGGGGTGGCTAGTGTCGTACTCATGAGTACGACAGGCGCGAACGCCGATCCGCTCGCGGCCCTGGGCTCGCTGCCCGGGGTGGCCGAGTCCGTGGAATCCGTGCGCAAGGCCGTGGACCGGGTCTACGGGCACCGGGTCATGCGGCGCCGCAGCAACGAGATCACCTCCGAGGCGGCGCTGCGCGGTGCCCGCGGTTCCGCGGCGCTGTCCGGCGCCGACTGGGCACTGGAGGAGGTGCGCCGGCGCACCGACTTCAGCGGTGACGACGGCGCGCGCGTGATGGGCGCGGCCCTCAGGCTGACCGCGGAGGCGGGCCAACTGCTGTCCGTCTGGCGGCAGTCGCCCCTGAGGGTGCTCGCCCGGCTGCACCTGGTGGCCGCCGCCACCAACGGAGACGAGGTCGGGCGGCCGCGGCTGGCGGGCGAGCCGGTCGACGAGCCGTTGGTCGAGCTGCCGCTGCCGGGCGCCGACGAGGTGCACGGCCGACTGGAGGGTCTCGCGGAGTTGATCATCACCGGCAGCTCCGCGCCCGCCCTGGTGACGGCCGCCGTCGTCCACGGCGAACTCCTCGCACTGCGCCCCTTCACGTCCCACAACGGCCTGGTCGCGCGCACCGCCGAGCGCATCGTCCTGGTGGGCAGCGGCCTCGACCCGAAGTCGGTCTGCCCGGCCGAGGTCGGCCACGCCGAGCTGGGGCGCGCGGCCTGTCTGGCGGCGCTCGAAGGGTACGTCTCCGGTACGCCGGACGGCGTGGCCGCCTGGATCGCCCACTGCGGCAGGGCGGTCGAACTGGGTGCGCGCGAGTCGACGGCCGTGTGCGAGGCGCTGCAGCGCGGGGCGGCGTAGGAAGCTCGGCAGGACCCGGAAAAGGGTTGCGGCGGTACGAAGATTCGTACCGCCGCTGGCATGCTCACCGGGTTACCAAGCGTCCTCGATATGTCGCCCATCAGGCCGGGAACTTTGCCCGTCACCTGGTGCAGCTGGCCCGTAATCGACGGGTCGACGTCGCGTGGGTGCCCAATGTTCATGCTTCGGTCCGTGGGGCCAAATGCGTTATTAAGGTGATCCTTTCGGATGTCCTTGGTCTCGCGGGCCGTTAACCCCTTTGTACTCCAGGTCCGAAGCAAGTGGAACCCCCGGCTGTACTTCTTTACTTTTAGTCTCAAATAGGGCGTAAATGGGCGTCGGGATGTCGAACAGAGACTTGCCGCCGATGAACGGCAGGTCAGGCGATCGCCGCCCGCCGCCGACTGGCGTACCAGACAAGACCCGCGGTGGCCGCCGCGGCGCCTACTGCCGCAGCAGCGACGAGGGCCGGACGCGGCGGTACGGAGAATGTCGGGATCCGTTGCTTGAGACGGACCGGCCGGTGGAAATCGAGAATCGGCCACCCGCGCGCGAGTGCCTCGCGGCGCAGCGCGCGATCCGGGTTCACGGCGTGCGGAAGGCCGACCTCGCACAGCATCGGCAGGTCGGTCGCCGAGTCGCTGTAGGCGAAGCAGCGGTCGAGGTCGTACCCCTCGGACCGGGCCAGCTCCTTGATCGCCTCGGCCTTGGCCGGGCCGTACGCGTAGTACTCCACCTCGCCGGTGTAGCAGCCGTCCTCGCCCACGACCATGCGTGTCGCCACCACACGGTCCGCGCCGAGCAGCTCACCGATCGGCTCCACCACCTCCGCGCCCGAGGTCGACACGATGACGACGTCGCGGCCGGCGGTGTGGTGCTCCTCGATGAGGGAGGCGGCCTCGTCGTAGATGATCGGATCGATCAGGTCGTGCAGGGTCTCGGCGACGATCTCCTTGACCTGCTGGACGTTCCAGCCGCGGACGAGCGAGGACAGGTACTCGCGCGTCCGCTCCATCTGGTCGTGGTCCATGCCGCCTACGAGGAAGGCGAACTGGGCATATGCGGTACGCAGGGCGGCCCTGCGGTTGATCAGCCCGCCTTGGTAGAAGGACTTGCTGAACGTGAGCGTGCTCGACTTCGCAATGACCGTCTTGTCCAGGTCGAAGAAGGCCGCTGTGCGGGGCAAGGAGTGGTTTTCCACGCTCCGAGCATAGGCGCAGCCCATTCGGCGTAAGCTGGGGCGCGTGGGTTTGCCTGAGAAGGGTCTCGGGTACACCATGGAAGTCACGGATCGTTCGCGACCGTGCTAACCCGGTCCGGCTCCTCCCCCCCGAGTCGGCCGTGGAGACGACCCCCACTCTCCCCCCCGGTGGGGGTCGTCGCATGTCCGGGTGGGTTTTCCGCTTCCTTCACTTCCCGGCGCGGCTGTACGGCCGTCATGAGTCGGCTGCGGCCGCCTCTTCGGCATGCTCATGATCCGTCACCGTGTGTAGTTGACAGGCTGCGCTGTGGAAGTCGCGCACGGGTGCCGCACAGGGGTCACCGGTATGGGTGACGGCGTTATTCACAACCGCCGACTTGTCCACAGTTTTCGACCATGATCCGCAGGATTTCCGGGATCGCTGCACCCTGATTCAAACGCGTCCTGCTCGCGCCGAGTTCAAGACCGGTTCCGGTTTGTCGGGCGGGATTGGCCGATTCGTATCGGCCGCTCATATGGAGACCGGTTGCCGGTTCTTCACACGTTTGGGAATCGCGGGGCCGCAGGGGCTGCGCGAGAGATGCAGCGAAGGGGGACTCAGACCGTGGCCGGAGCCGTCACACATGAACCGCCGCCCGCCGCCTCGGGGCGGCAGGCCGGACCACTGATCGTCACGGAGGACGTCGAACTCCTCGACGACCTGCTGCGCCTGTGCGCCGCGGCAGGCGCGACACCCGAGGTCCACCACTCGGTGCCGGAGCGCGCGGGAGGCTGGGAGGCCGCACCGCTCGTCCTGGTCGGCGACGACGCCGCGCGGCGGGTGCGCGGGGCCGCCCGCAGACGAGGAGTGGTGCTGGTCGGCCGTGACCAGGACGACTCCGGGGTCTGGCGCCGGGCCGTCGAGATCGGCGCCGACCACGTGCTGGTGCTGCCGGACGGCGAACAGTGGCTGGTCGACCGCATCGCCGATGTGGCCGAGGGCGTGGGCCGGCCTGCCCTCACGGTCGGCGTCATCGGGGGCCGCGGCGGGGCCGGGGCGTCCACGCTCGCATGCGCCCTCGCCGTCACCTCCGCACGCGAGGGGTTGCGCACCCTGCTCGTGGACGCCGATCCGCTGGGCGGCGGACTCGATGTACTGCTCGGTGGCGAGAGCGCCGAGGGACTGCGCTGGCCCGCCTTCGCCGCCTCCCGCGGCCGGGTCGGCGGCGGGGCCCTGGAGGAGTCGTTGCCGCAGCTCCACTCGCTGCGGGTGCTCAGCTGGGACCGCGGCGACCGCATCGCCGTCCCGGCCCAGGCCGTACGGGCGGTACTGGCCGCGGCCAGGCGCCGGGGCGGCACCGTCGTCGTCGATCTGCCGCGCCGCATCGACGACGGGGTCGCCGAGGCGCTCGCCCAGCTCGATCTCGGGCTCCTGGTCGCCCCCGGCGAACTGCGCGCCGTCGCTGCGGCCGGCCGGGTGGCGTCCGCCGTCGGCATGGTCCTGCGCGATCTGCGGGTCGCGGTACGAGGGCCGTACGCGCCCGGACTGGACGACCGCGAGGTGGCCCGGCTCCTCGGACTGCCCCTGGCCGGCGAGCTGCCCGTGGAATCGGGTCTGCTGCGCCCGGGGGAGGGCAGGACACCGCCCGCCGCGGACGGCCGCGGACCCCTGGCGCGCTTCTGCAAGGAGTTCTGGGAGCGAGCGCTGACGGAGGCGGGGAGCGCATGAGCACGTATGCGGGAGGCGAAGGGACGGGCGGCCCGGGGGCCGCTCCGGCGCGGGGAGCCTCCAGAGCGGTGCGGCGGCCGGACGACAGGCCGCGCGTGCCGTCGTGGGCCGGGCCGCACCCCGGTGTGGCGGGGCAATGGCCGACGGGCGGCGATTCGGCATCCGCGGCCGGGTCCCCGGCGATGGCCTCCGGTCTCCTGGACGGCGTACGGCGGTGGCTGGTCGAGAGCGGGGCCGAGCCGACACCCGCGCGCGTGGCGCAGGCCCTGCGGGAGCAGGGGCGGGTCCTCGGAGACGCCGAAGTGCTCGGTGCGGCCGAGCAGTTGCGGTCCGAACTCGTCGGCAGCGGGCCACTCGAACTGCTGCTCGCCGATCCGTCCGTCACCGACGTGCTGGTGTCCGCCCCGGACCGGGTCTGGGTCGACCGGGGCGGCGGACTGGAGCTGACGTCGGTCTCCTTCCCGGACGCGGCCGCCGTACGACGTCTGGCGCAGCGCCTGGCCGCGGTGGCCGGGCGGCGGCTCGACGACGCACGGCCATGGGCCGATGCCCGGCTGCCCGACGGGACGCGGCTGCATGCGGTGCTGCCGCCGGTGGCCGTCGGCTGCACCTGTCTGTCGCTGCGCGTCGTACGGCCCCGGGCGTTCACGCTCGACGAGCTGGTTGCCGCGGGCACGGTGCCGCCGGGGGGTGACCGCGTGCTGCGGGCACTGCTCGAGGCACGGCTGTCCTTCCTCGTCAGCGGCGGGACGGGCAGCGGTAAGACGACTCTGCTGAGTGCGCTGCTGGGACTGGTCGGACGCGGCGAGCGGATCGTGCTCGCCGAGGACTCCGCGGAGCTGCGGCCCGACCATCCGCACGTCGTTCGGCTGGAGACCAGACCCGCCAACCAGGAGGGCGCGGGCCTCGTCACACTCCAGGACCTGGTGCGGCAGGCGTTGCGCATGCGGCCGGACCGGCTGGTCGTGGGCGAGGTGCGCGGGCCCGAAGTGGTGCATCTGCTGGCCGCGTTGAACACCGGCCACGAAGGCGGCTGTGGCACCGTCCACGCGAATGCCGCCGCCGGCGTACCGGCCCGGCTCGAGGCGCTCGGTACGGCGGCCGGGCTCGACCGGGCCGCGCTGCACAGCCAGTTGGCGGCGGCGCTGTCGGTGGTCCTGCATCTGGTGCGGGGCCGGACCGGACGGCGGCGGATCGCCGAGGTGCACGTCTTGGAGCGGGATCCGTCGGGGCTGGTGCGGACGGTGCCGGCGCTGCGGTGGGGCGAGAAGGCATTCGTGCGCGAGCGGGGCTGGGAGCGGCTGCGGGAGCTGCTCCACGGCGAGTCCGGCGAGTCCGGCGAGTTCTTCGAAGGGGGACGTCATGGGTGAGACGGCGATGGGGGCGGCCGTGCTGTGCGTCGGCGCGGCGGCCCTGCTGATGGGCGGGTGGCACTCCGGGGCGCGGCGGGCGCAGCTGTTGCTCGCGGGCGGCGGGGCGGTGAGCACCGGGCCGCCGTCCTGGCGGGAGGTCGCCGGAGGGCTGCGGCGGTTCCGCGGGCGGCTGCGGCCCGAGTGGTGGGCGGCGGCCGTCGGAGTGGTGCTAGCGGTGCTGGGTGTGTCGGTACTGCCGGTCGTCGCGGGGGCGGCCGGGGTGCCGTTGCTGCGGCGCATGCGGCTGGCAGCGGAGGCCCGGCGGGCCCGGGAGCGCCGCGGGGACGCGGTGATCGCGTTGTGCGGGGCGCTCGCCGGGGAGGTTCGGGCCGGGCGGCAGCCGGGGGATGCGCTGCCGCTTGCCGCGCGGGACTCCGGCGGGCTCGGGAGCGCACAGGCGGCGGTGCTGGCGGCGGCGCGGTTCGGCGGCGACGTCCCGGACGCGCTCGCGGCGGCGGCCCGGCAACCGGGCGCGGAGGGGCTGCTGGGCCTCGCCGCGTGCTGGCGGGTGGCCGTGGACCAGGGCGCGGGCCTTGCCGCCGGGCTCGACCGGCTCGAAGGGGCGTTGCGCGCCGAGCGGGACCAACGCGCGGATCTGCGCACCCAGTTGGCGGGGGCGAAGTCCACTGCGGTGATGCTCGCGGCGCTGCCCGCTCTGGGCCTCGCCCTGGGGACCGCCCTCGGCGCCGACCCCCTGCATGTGCTGCTGCACACCGGGGCCGGGCTGGGCTGCCTGCTGGTCGGCTGCCTGCTGGAGGGCCTCGGGATGTGCTGGGCGATGTGGATCGTGCGACGAGCGGAGGCGGCGTGAGCACGGAAGTTGTCCACAGGCTGGGGGCGGCCGTGGGGATGTTGCTCGTCCTCGGGTGGCTGCTGCGCCGGCTGGAGACCGTACGGCGGGAGCGGAGAGTGCGCAGGCGGCTGGCCGGGCTGGTGGCCGCCGATGCCGAGGCGATGCAGAGCCGGCCGCGCTTCGTGGCCCGGGATGCGGCGCGGCGGTGGCTGCCCGCGGTGGGGGTGGTGTGCGCCGGATGGGTCATGGTCGGCGGCCTCGCCGGAGCCGTGGTTGGGCTGGCCGTCGCGGGCGGGCTGTGGTGGTGGCGTGGCCGGCAGGCGGCCGGGAGTGACGCGGAAGCGTACGACCCGGCGGAGGCGGCTCGTCAACTCCCGCTCTCGGCCGATCTGGTGGCTGCCTGCATCGCCGCCGGTGCCGGGCCGGTGGTCGCGGCGCAGGCCGTGGGAGAGGCCCTGGGCGGCCCCGTCGGGGATGCGTTGGCGCGGGGTGCGGCCGAGGTGCGGCTCGGCGGCGAACCGGCCGAGGCCTGGCGGCGGCTGGCCGCGCTGCCGGGCGCCGGAGCCCTCGCCCGGCTGCTGGAACGGGCCGACGTGTCCGGACTCCCCGCCGCCACACCGGTCGCACGGCTCGCGGCGGACGTCCGTGCCGACCGGTCCCGCACCGCGACGGCACGCGCCCGGCGGGCGGCCGTCATGGTCACCGCACCCGTGGGCCTGTGCTTCCTGCCCGCCTTCATCACGATCGGCGTACTGCCTGTGGTGATCGGGCTCGCGGGTGGGGTGCTGGGAGGGGGTGGTGGTTGACGGGACGGGGCTGACGGCGCACGACGGCGGCATCGAGCAGTGAATGGTCAACGGAACTGAACCTCACGGGGGTTGAGATGTACAAGGTGGTACGAGCGCGGCTGGTTGCCCTGGTGTGCAGGGCGCGCGCGGCGCGCAGGGACGCGGGGATGGTCACCTCGGAGTACGCGATGGGGATCGTGGCGGCGGTGGCGTTCGCGGTGGTGCTCTACAAGGTGGTGACCAGCGGACAGGTCAGCGCGGAGCTGCAGGACATCGTGAAGCGGGCGCTCGATGCGCAGATGTGAGCGGGGCGGGGACAGGGGGTTCGTGACGGCGGAGTCGGCCATGGTGCTGCCCGTGCTGGTGATGTTCGCGATGGCCCTGGTGTGGGCGCTGCTGGTCGTGGCCGCGCAGATCCAGTGCGTGGACGCGGCCCGGACCGGAGCGCGTGCGGCGGCCCGCCAGGACCCGGGCGACAAGGTCGTCCAGGTGGCCCGTGAGGCGGCCCCGCGCGGCGCGAAGGTCACGGTCGACCGGGAGGAGGACCAGGTCCGCGTGGTCGTGGTGGCCAGGCCGCCGCTGCTGGGCGGTCTGCCCTTCGACGTGCGGGAGGAGGCCGTGGCCGCGGCGGAGGAGACCGTGGGGGTGCGGCCGTGACCGGCGGCGTCTTCACCCGCCGGTGGGCCGTCGGCCGGGGCGGGGACCGCGGTTCCGCCACCGTCTGGAGCCTCGGTGTGATCACCGTGCTGTGCGTGGTGTTCGGGGTCGTGCTCGCCCTGGGCCAGGCCGTCGTGGTCCGGCACCGTGCAGCCGGCGGCGCGGACCTTGCGGCACTCGCGGCGGCAGACCACTGGGCGGACGGCACCGCGGCGGCCTGCGCTCGGGCCGACCGGGTGGCCCGGGCGCAGGGCATCCGGCTGGTGCGGTGCGTGATCCTCGGCGAGGTCTCGGACGTGACGGCGGCGTCGGGAGGGGGGCCGTTCGCGGCGGAGGTCAGGGCACGGGCGGGACCTGCGGGGCCCCCGGGCCAGGCTCTGCCTCGGCCTTCGGCTTCGGCGCTCCCGCCACCGGGTCCCCGGACTTCGCATCCGGCGCTCCCCGCAACAGCACTGTGAGCAGCCGCACTGCCCCCCTCTTGTGCAGCGGGTCATTGCCGTTGCCGCACTTGGGGGACTGGATGCAGGACGGGCAGCCGGCCTCGCACTCGCAGGACGCGATGGCCTGGCGGGTGGCGGTGAGCCAGGCGCGGGCGGTGTGGAAGGCACGCTCGGCGAAGCCCGCGCCACCCGGATGGCCGTCGTAGACGAAGACCGTGGGGAGGAGGGTGTCGGGGTGCAGCGGGACGGAGACCCCGCCGATGTCCCAGCGGTCGCAGGTCGCGAAGAGGGGCAGCATGCCGATCGACGCGTGCTCGGCGGCGTGCAGGGCGCCGCCGAGGATCTCCGGGTCTATCCGGGCCTCGTCCAGCTGGCCCTCGGTGACCGTCCACCACACCGCGCGCGTGCGCAGCGTACGAGGAGGGAGGTCGAGTTTCGTCTCGCCGAGCACTTCACCGGTGATCAGCCGACGACGCAGGAAGGAGACCACTTGGTTGGTGACCTCGACGGAGCCATAGCACAGACGCCCCTCGCCCCAGGGGATCTCGGTGTCCGTCTCCAGGACGGTGATGGACGTCGTGTCGCGGGCGACCGTCGAATACGACGGACTCGCCTCCGTGACCAGGGCCACCGAGTCCGCCAGATCCAGGGAGCGCACGAGATACGTACGGCCCTGGTGGAGGTGGACCGCGCCCTCGTGGACGGCCGTGTGGGCGGCGCCCGCGTCCACCGTGCCGAGCAGGCGGCCCGTGCCGGACTCGACGATCTGGACCGGCCGGCCGCCCTCGCCGCGGATGTCGGTGAGATCGGCGGCCCGTTCCCGGCGCGTCCAGTGCCAGGCCTTCGTGCGGCGACGGAGCAGCTGTGCGGCCTCCAGTTGCGGCAGCAGCTCCTCGCAGGCGGGGCCGAAGAGCTCGAAGTCCTCGTCGGTCAGCGGCAGTTCCGCGGCGGCCGCGCACAGGTGCGGGGCCAGGACGTACGGGTTGTCGGGGTCGAGGACCGTGGACTCCACGGGCTGGTCGAACAGGGCCTCAGGGTGGTGGACGAGGAATGTGTCCAGCGGGTCGTCGCGGGCGACCAGGACCGCCAGCGCGCCCTGCCCCGAGCGTCCGGCGCGGCCCGCCTGCTGCCACAGGGACGCGCGTGTGCCCGGATACCCGGCGATCACCACGGCGTCCAGCCCCGAGACGTCGATGCCGAGTTCGAGGGCGGTCGTCGCGGCCAGGCCGAGGAGTTCGCCGGAGTGCAGGGCCTGTTCCAGGGCGCGGCGCTCCTCGGGGAGATAGCCGCCGCGGTACGCCGCGACACGCCGGGCGAGGGAGCGGTCGACCTCGGCGAGACGTTCCTGGGCGATCACCGAGATCAGCTCGGCGCCGCGCCGGGACCGCACGAAGGCGACCGACCGGACCCCCTGCACGGTGAGGTCGGTCAGCAGGTCGGCCGTCTCGGCGGTGGCGGTACGGCGGACGGGTGCACCCTTCTCGCCCTGCATCTCGGTGAGAGGTGGCTCCCAGAGGGCGAACACCAGTTCACCGCGCGGTGAGGCGTCGTCGGCCACCTCGGCCACCGGGAGGCCCGTCAGGCGGCGGGCGGCGACCGAGGGCTCCGCGGCGGTCGCGGAGGCCAGCAGGAAGACCGGGGAGGCGCCGTAGCGGGCGCACAGGCGGCGCAGACGGCGCAGCACCTGGGCGACATGCGAGCCGAAGACGCCGCGGTAGGTGTGGACCTCGTCGATGACCACGTACTTCAGCGACTTCAGGAAGGAGGACCAGCGGGGGTGGGACGGCAGGATGCCGCGGTGCAGCATGTCCGGGTTGGTCAGGACGTAGTTGGCGTACTGGCGGACCCATTCGCGTTCCTCGAACGGCGTGTCCCCGTCGTACACCGCAGGACGTACAGCATTTCTCAGAGATTGTGAAAGTTCCTTCACGGATCGGCACTGGTCCGCCGCAAGAGCCTTCGTGGGAGCCAGGTAGAGGGCGGTGCTCCCGCGGCCGTTCGGGGCCTCGGAGCCGTCCAGGAGCGTCGAGAGCACCGGGACGAGGTACGCCAGGGACTTGCCGGACGCCGTGCCCGTGGCGACGACCACCGAGTCGCCGTCCAGCGCGTGCTCGGCGGCGCGTGCCTGGTGGGCCCAGGGGTGCTCGATGCCGCAGGCCTGCACCGCGGCGATGACCTCCGGGCGAATCCGGTCAGGCCAGACGGCATGGCGGCCCTCCCGCGGGGGCAAGTGCTCCGTATGAGTGATGCGCGAAGCCCGGCTCGGCCCGGAGGCGAGTCGGCCCAGGACCGTGCCCGGTGCCAGTCGGGAGACGGGTTCCGTCGGGGATCGATCGGATCGGTGATTCTTGGCCATCGGCATCGAGTGTGTCACCGGCGTGACGGACAATGGGACCAAGGCGTCGTGCACGCCTGCCGGTAAGTGATTGAATGCCATCGCGGCTGGCGAACCGTTCCGGGGGCTCTGCCGAGGTGTCCCGAGGGGCGACCGCTCGATAGCAAGGTGCTGGAGGATCCGTGGACCTGTCCCTGTCGACCCGTACCGTCGGCGATCGTACGGTCGTCGAGGTCGGTGGAGAAATCGACGTATATACCGCGCCCAAGCTGCGCGAGCAGCTGGTCGAGCTGGTGAACGACGGGAGTTTCCACCTCGTCGTAGACATGGAGGGCGTGGACTTCCTCGACTCCACCGGGCTCGGCGTGCTGGTCGGCGGCCTGAAGCGGGTGCGTGCCCATGAGGGCTCGCTGCGCCTGGTCTGCAACCAGGAGCGCATTTTGAAGATCTTCCGCATCACCGGCCTCACCAAGGTGTTCCCGATCCACACCTCGGTCGAGGAAGCGGTGGCGGCCACCGACTGACCTCCGCCCCACGGAGCGGGAAAGGACCGCTCCCGAGGCGGAAGAAGTTCAATGAGGGGGTCCGGGCTTTCGGCAGCCCGGCCCCCCGACAGCACGCCCGTAGTTCTGAGGGGGATGCATGGCCACCGTTGAACTCCGCTTCAGCGCGCTGCCCGAGCACGTCAGGACCGCCCGACTGGTGGCGGCAGCGGTGGCGCGCAGGGCCGGAGTGGACGAGGCCGTCCTCGACGAGGTCAGACTCGCCGTCGGCGAGGCCTGCAGTCGTGCCGTCGGACTGCACCAGAGCGCCGGGATCACGGCGCCGGTGAAGGTGCAGTTGGTCGAGGAGGAGAAACAGTTCTCCATCGAGGTCGGCGACGAGGCGCCACGCTCGTCCCCCGGAGACGGGGCGCCGGGCTCGGCGGGTGAGGACGTGGAGACCGAGGAGGACGAAATGGGCCTCGCGGTCATCAGCGGCCTCGTCGACGACGTGGAGGTCAGCGCCGGCGCGCACGGCGGGCTGATCCGCATGACCTGGCCGACCACACCGCCGCCCACCGTGGTGCTCACCTGAATCCCCCTTCGTAAGACGTCCAAGGGCCCTGCTGAGCAGGGCCCTTGGTGTTTTTCCGGCCGTTCCCGGGAATTCGTGAAGGAATTCACGATCAATCACCCGATAATTTGATCAAGCGTCAATGCGGGCGTCAATGCCTTTGAGGCATTACCTCTTTCGGGTTCTGTGGCTTGACGTCGATCATTTGCTGAAGAGCATGTGAAGGCCAATTCCGTTTACCGCGGACTGTTTTGATCAGGTCTCGGTACCTACAATCCGTCCACATCTTGAGCTCAGCCCAAGCGTCAAGGAGGACGAATGGCGGGGCTTTCTACCCCTCATCAGTTTGACCACCCCACGACCCTCGCAGCCGCAGTACTGACGGACGACAACCGGATCATCGTGACGGTCATCGGGGTCGTCGCGCTGGCCGCGCTCGTGGTCGCAGGCATCCTGGTACGCCAGGTGCTCGCGGCGGGCGAGGGCACCGACAGCATGAAGGAGATCGCAGGAGCGGTCCAGGAAGGTGCGAACGCCTATCTGGCCCGGCAGTTGCGCACGCTCGGCGTATTCGCCGTCGTCGTGTTCTTCCTGCTCATGCTGCTGCCCGCGGACGACTGGAATCAGCGCGCCGGACGATCGATCTTCTTTCTGATCGGCGCGGCGTTCTCGGCAGCCACCGGCTATATCGGCATGTGGCTCGCCGTGCGCAGCAATGTCCGTGTCGCCGCGGCGGCCCGGGAAGCGACCCCGGCGGAGGGTGAGCCGGAAAAGGATCTCACCGCCGTTTCGCACAAAGCCATGAAGATCGCTTTCCGCACGGGCGGCGTCGTCGGCATGTTCACAGTGGGGCTCGGTCTGCTGGGCGCCTCCTGCGTGGTGCTGGTGTACGCGGCCGACGCGCCGAAAGTGCTCGAAGGCTTCGGCCTCGGGGCCGCCCTGATCGCGATGTTCATGCGTGTCGGCGGCGGCATCTTCACCAAGGCCGCCGACGTCGGCGCCGACCTGGTCGGCAAGGTCGAGCAGGGCATTCCGGAGGACGACCCGCGCAATGCCGCGACCATCGCCGACAACGTGGGCGACAACGTCGGCGACTGCGCGGGCATGGCGGCCGACCTGTTCGAGTCGTACGCCGTGACCCTGGTCGCCGCGCTCATCCTCGGCAAGGCGGCCTTCGGCGACGCCGGACTCGCCTTCCCCCTGCTCGTGCCCGCGATCGGCGTGCTCACGGCGATGATCGGCATCTTCGCCGTGGCCCCGCGCCGGTCGGACCGCAGCGGCATGTCCGCGATCAACCGCGGTTTCTTCATCTCCGCGGTGATCTCGCTCGCACTGGTCGCGGCGGCCGTCTTCGTCTACCTCCCGGCCACGTACGCGGACCTCGACGGCGTCACCGATGCCGCCATCAAGGCCAAGGACGGCGACCCGCGGATCCTCGCGGTGGTCGCGGTGGCGATCGGCATCCTGCTGGCCGCTGTCATCCAGCAGCTGACCGGCTACTTCACCGAGACCAACCGCCGACCGGTCATGGACATCGGCAAGACCTCGCTGACCGGCCCGGCCACCGTCGTCCTCGCCGGTATCTCGGTCGGTCTGGAGTCGGCTGTCTACACCGCCCTGCTGATCGGCCTCGGCGTGTACGGGGCGTTCCTGCTCGGCGGTACGTCGATCATGCTCGCGCTGTTCGCGGTGGCGCTGGCCGGCACCGGCCTGCTCACCACCGTCGGCGTGATCGTCGCGATGGACACCTTCGGGCCCGTCTCCGACAACGCGCAGGGCATCGCCGAGATGTCCGGCGACGTCGAGGGCGCGGGCGCACAGGTGCTCACCAACCTGGACGCCGTCGGCAACACCACCAAGGCCATCACCAAGGGCATCGCCATCGCCACCGCGGTCCTCGCGGCATCGGCGCTCTTCGGGTCGTACCGTGACGCGATCACGACCGGCGCGCAGGACGTCGGCGAGAAGCTCTCCGGAGCGGGCGCCCCGATGAGCCTGATGATGGACATCTCGCAGCCCAACAACCTCGTCGGCCTGATCGCGGGCGCGGCGGTCGTCTTCCTCTTCTCGGGGCTGGCGATCAACGCGGTCTCGCGGTCGGCGGGTTCCGTGGTCTACGAGGTGCGCCGGCAGTTCCGTGAGAAGCCCGGGATCATGGACTTCACGGAGAAACCGGAGTACGGCAAGGTCGTCGACATCTGCACCAAGGACGCCCTGCGGGAGCTGACGACGCCGGGTCTGCTGGCGGTCATGGCGCCCATCGCCATCGGGTTCACGCTCGGTGTCGGCGCGCTCGGCTCGTACCTGGCCGGCGCGATCGGCACGGGCACGCTGATGGCGGTGTTCCTCGCCAACTCCGGCGGTGCCTGGGACAACGCCAAGAAACTCGTCGAGGACGGCCACCACGGCGGCAAGGGCAGCGAGGCCCATGCCGCCACGGTGATCGGCGACACGGTCGGTGACCCCTTCAAGGACACCGCGGGTCCCGCGATCAACCCGCTGCTGAAGGTGATGAACCTGGTGTCGCTGCTCATCGCACCCGCGGTGATCAGGTTCAGCTACGGCGAGCACAAGAACCTCGGGGTACGGATCGCCATCGCGATCCTCGCCCTGCTCGTCATCGTCGGGGCGGTCTACGTCTCCAAGCGGCGCGGGATCGCCGTGGGCGACGAGGACGGCGCCGAACGGGTGTCCAAGTCGGCCGACGCTGCGGTGGTTTCGTAGGCGGTCCCACGAGGTCCGGCTCAAGAGGCGGGCGGGCGGCGCGTGTTGACGCGTCACCCGCCCGCCTCGTGTTTCCACACCCTCACCGTGAGCCTTCTCTCGCCCCGTGTAATTAGTCACAAAAGGTGTCATAGTCGTCGTTCGGCATGCGGCTGTCACCCGCCCGGCGTGTATGTTCCGGGGCCGAGAGCCATGGAAGGGACCCATCCGGTGAACAAGAAGCTCGCGGCCGCACTGTCCGGCGGTGCGGTACTGGTACTGGCGCTGTCGGGATGCACCAGCAGCAGCAAAGGCAACGACAAGCTGGATGCCTGGGCCAAGCAGGTCTGCGACGCGGTGCAGCCGCAGGCCAAGAAGATCGGGGCCGCCAGCGCCGCGATCCAGAAGCAGACCTCGGACAACAGCACACCGGACGCCGTCCGCAAGACCGACGCTCAGGCCTTCCAGGACATGTCGGACGCCTACAGGGCGATCGGCGACGCCGTCCAGAAGGCCGGGGCGCCCGATGTCGACAACGGCGCGAAGAAGCAGACGGACGCCGTCAAGGAACTCGACGACATCGCCGCGTCGTACGCGGCTCTGAAGAAGCAGGTCGACGGGCTCGACGTCAAGGACCAGGCCAAGTTCGCCGACGGCCTCAAGGGCATCGCGACCTCGCTGGACAAGCTGAGCTCGAGCGGCAACGACGCCCTGAAGACCCTCGAGGCGGGCGACGTCGGCAAGTCGATGGCCAAGCAGTCCAGCTGCAAGAGCGCGTCCACAGCCCCCTCGCCGGCGGCGAGCTGAACCAAAGCTGCAGCCGACCCCTCCGCCCCGCCACAATGGGGGCGTGAGTACCTCAGGCCTGCCCGCCCTGCCCGCTGTCCCTGCTCCCGGCCGCCATGACGTCGCCGCCCGGCTGCGGGACGCCCTGCTCGGGGCGTCCTTCACTGCCGACGGGCTGCTGGAGCTGCTCGGCGCCCCCGCGTACGCGGCGCTGGCGCGCAGCGAGACCGTGCCCGCGCTCCGGGCGACCCGTGGGGACACGCCGCTGGAGGTGCTCGTACGACTGTTCCTGCTGCAGCAACCCGTGCCGCACGCGCGCGTGGCCGACGTTCTGCCGGTCGAGGATTGCCTGGAGAGCGGCTGGCTGCGGCGGGTCGGCGGAGACTCCAAGGACGACGTGGCCGCGACCGTGGACGTACGGCCGTACGGCGGACCCGGCGGCGAGGACTGGTTCATCGTGTCCGACCTCGGCTGTGCGGTAGGCGGAGCGGGCGGGATCGGCAGCCGTGAGGAGGGCGTCGTCCTCGGCGTCGGTGGCGCGTCCACCACTCTTGCGGGCATCACCGTCCGTACGCCCGTCTCCGCGGCCCTCGACCTCGGTACCGGCTCCGGCATCCAGGCGCTGCACGCCGCGCAGCACGCCACGCGCGTGACGGCGACCGATCTCAACCCGCGCGCGCTGCACATCACCGCGCTCACGCTGGCGCTCTCCGGCGCCCCGGCGGCCGAGCTGCGCGAGGGCTCGCTGTTCGAGCCGGTGCGCGAGGACGAGACGTACGACCTGATCGTGTCGAACCCTCCCTTCGTGATCTCGCCCGGCGCACGGCTGACGTACCGGGACGGCGGGATGGGCGGGGACGATCTGTGCCGCACGCTCGTTCAGCAGGCGGGGGAGCGGCTGAACGAGGGCGGGTTCGCGCAGTTCCTCGCCAACTGGCAGCACGCCGAGGGGGAGGACTGGCAGGACAGGATCAGGTCGTGGGTGCCGCGCGGCTGCGACGCGTGGATCGTGCAGCGCGAGGTCCAGGACGTCACGCAGTACGCCGAGCTGTGGCTCAGGGACGCCGGTGACCACCGGGGCGACCCGGCCGAGTACCAGGCGCGCTACGACGCCTGGCTGGACGAGTTCGAGGCTCGCAAGGTGAAGGCCGTCGGGTTCGGCTGGATCACCCTGCGCAGGACGACGGCCGCCGTGCCCTCGATCACCGTCGAGGAGTGGCCGCACCCGGTCGAGCAGCCTCTCGGCGACACGGTACGGGCGCACTTCGACCGCCTCGACTATCTGCGTGCGCACGACGACGCGGCGCTGCTCGAAGGGCATTTCAAGCTCGTCTCCGAGGTCGTCCAGGAACAGGTCGGGCTGCCCGGCGCCGAGGACCCTGAGCACGTCGTGCTGCGCCAGCACCGGGGCATGCGCCGGGCCACCAAGGTGGACACGGTCGGCGCGGGCTTCGCGGGCGTCTGCGACGGTTCGCTGAGCGCCGGCCGCATCCTGGACGCGATCGCCCAACTGGTCGGCGAGGATCCGGTGTTGCTGCGCGACCGTACGCCGGCGCAGATCAGACTGCTGGTGGAGCAGGGATTCCTGGAACCGGCGTAGGAACGGGGCGGCGCGGGGGGCCGTTTTCGGGACGCGGGCACGGATTTGCGGGTCTGTCGCGGCGGCTGTTCGTGCGTCCCTGGCGAATTGAGCGGCAAGAAGGTCATCGGCAAAGCGAACGAGTTGCGAGGAACAAGCTGTGCAGCAACTAATTCGAGTCGACCTTGCCGCCGGAGCCGGAGCGCTTCGGGTACGGCTGCGTGGCGGACCGCAACGGCTGGGGCCGCGGGTGAAGACCGGGCGGGGTCCCGGTCCCGGGTGAGTCCGCGCGTCCGCCGGCTCCGCGTTCACCCTGGGTTCGCCTGTGCGCCGCCCACGCGTGTCAGTCTCGCCGGGCGGGGCACTCGCGAACGGGAGAAAAGGGGCACGGCAAGCCATGGAGAGCGGACCGGCGATCTTCGCGGGAGTGGTGTTCGCCCTGTTCGGAGCGACGCTGCTGACATGGACCGTGACCCGGGTACGGCACCGCGAGCCGGTCGCTCACGGTGTGAACCCCGTCGCATCGGCGACCCTCGCGAGCCTTGCCTCGGTGATCATGCTGGGCCTCGGAACATGGTGCCTGACCCGGGTCTGAAAGGAGCCCCGGAGCTGCGGCTTGGTTAATTGAGAGGTGATCCTCCGGACTGGCTCGAAAAGGCCGGTGGGTACTCCGGGCGGCAGGAATGGCGGTAGTCGGGTTACCGTTCGAGTGGCCGTTGCGGGCTTTTCCCGTTTGACACGGGGGCGGGATGTACCGTCACACTCCGCAGCGTCACCACGACCCGCCCTCGGGACCGAGAAAACCCCCGGGGAGGCCACAGCGTCGACCGGAGAGAAGAGCGAAGTTGTCCCCGACCAGCGAGACCGCACACGGCGGCCGCCGACTCGTCATCGTCGAGTCGCCTGCCAAGGCGAAGACGATCAAGGGCTACCTCGGCCCCGGCTACATCGTCGAGGCGAGCGTCGGGCACATCCGCGACCTTCCCAATGGCGCCGCGGAGGTGCCGGAGAAGTACACCGGCGAGGTCCGCCGCCTCGGTGTGGACGTCGAACACGACTTCCAGCCGGTCTATGTGGTCAACGCTGACAAGAGGGCCCAGGTCAAGAAGCTCAAGGACCTGCTCGCCGACTCCGACGAGCTCTTCCTCGCCACCGATGAGGACCGCGAGGGCGAGGCCATCGCCTGGCACCTCCTGGAGGTGCTCAAGCCCAAGGTCCCGGTCAAGCGCATGGTGTTCCACGAGATCACCAAGGACGCGATCCGCGAGGCCGTCGCCAACCCGCGCGACCTCAACAAGCGCATGGTCGACGCCCAGGAGACCCGCCGCATCCTCGACCGTCTCTACGGCTACGAGGTCTCGCCGGTCCTGTGGAAGAAGGTCATGCCGCGCCTGTCGGCCGGCCGCGTCCAGTCCGTCGCGACACGCCTCGTGGTGGAGCGGGAACGCGAGCGCATCGCGTTTCGTTCTGCTGAGTACTGGGACCTGACGGGCACCTTCGCGACCGGCCGCGCGGGGGATCCGTCGGACCCGTCGTCGCTGGTCGCCCGCCTGCAGACCGTCGACGGCAGGCGGGTCGCGCAGGGCCGCGACTTCGACTCCCTGGGACAACTCAAGAGCGCGAACACCCTCCACCTCGACGAGGCGAACGCCCGCGCACTCGCCGCCGCGCTGGAGAACACGCGGTTCTCCGTGCGCTCGGTCGAGTCCAAGCCGTACCGCCGCTCGCCGTACGCCCCGTTCCGTACGACGACCCTGCAGCAGGAGGCGAGCCGCAAGCTCGGCTTCGGCGCGAAGGCCACCATGCAGGTCGCGCAGAAGCTGTACGAGAACGGCTACATCACCTACATGCGTACGGACTCCACGACGCTGAGCGACACCGCCGTGGCCGCCGCCCGCGCCCAGGTCACGCAGTTGTACGGCGCCGACTACCTGCCGTCGGCCCCGCGGACGTACGCCGGCAAGGTCAAGAACGCGCAGGAGGCGCACGAGGCGATCCGGCCCTCGGGTGATCGTTTCCGCACGCCCGCCGAAACCGGCCTGACCGGCGACCAGTTCAGGCTCTACGAGCTGATCTGGAAGCGGACCGTCGCCTCCCAGATGAAGGACGCGACCGGCAACTCCGTCACGGTGAAGATCGGTGGCGCGGCGGCGGACGGCCGGGACGTCGAGTTCAGCGCGTCCGGCAAGACGATCACCTTCCACGGCTTCCTGAAGGCCTACGTCGAGGGTGCCGACGACCCGAACGCCGAGCTGGACGACCGCGAGCGCCGGCTGCCGCAGGTCGCCGAGGGCGACCGGCTCAGCGCCGAGGAGATCACGGTCGACGGGCACGCCACCAAGCCCCCGGCCCGCTACACCGAGGCCAGCCTGGTCAAGGAGCTCGAAGAGCGCGAGATCGGCCGCCCGTCGACGTATGCGTCGATCATCGGCACGATCCTCGACCGCGGCTATGTGTTCAAGAAGGGCACGGCGCTCGTCCCGTCCTTCCTGTCCTTCGCCGTGGTCAACCTCCTGGAGAAGCACTTCGGGCGGCTCGTCGACTACGACTTCACCGCCAAGATGGAGGACGACCTCGACCGCATCGCCCGCGGCGAGGCGCAGTCCGTGCCGTGGCTGAAGCGGTTCTACTTCGGCGAGGGCGTCACCAACGGCAGCGCGGCCGACGCCGGCAACGGCGACGGGGACCACCTCGGCGGTCTCAAGGAGCTGGTGACCGACCTGGGTGCGATCGACGCGCGCGAGGTGTCGTCGTTCCCGGTGGGCAACGGCATCGTGCTGCGCGTCGGGCGCTACGGTCCGTACATCGAGCGCGGCGAGAAGGACGCCGAGGGCCACCAGCGGGCGGACGTGCCCGAGGACCTCGCGCCGGACGAGCTGAGCGTCGAACTCGCGGAGGAGCTGCTCGCCAAGCCGAGCGGCGACTTCGAACTCGGTGCGGACCCGCAGACGGGCCACCAGATCATCGCCCGGGACGGCCGCTACGGCCCCTACGTCACCGAGGTGCTCCCCGAGGGCACCCCGAAGACCGGCAAGAACGCCGTGAAGCCGCGTACGGCCTCGCTGTTCAAGTCGATGTCGCTGGACACGGTGACGCTCGAGGACGCGCTCAAGCTGATGTCGCTGCCGCGGGTCGTCGGTACGGACGCCGAGGGCCAGGAGATCACCGCGCAGAACGGCCGCTACGGGCCGTACCTGAAGAAGGGCACGGACTCGCGTTCGCTGCAGTCCGAGGAGCAGCTCTTCACGATCACGCTCGACGAGGCGCTGCAGATCTACTCACAGCCCAAGCAGCGTGGCCGTGCGGCCGCCAAGCCGCCGCTGAAGGAGCTGGGCACCGACCCGGTCAGCGAGAAGCCGGTGGTCGTCAAGGACGGCCGCTTCGGGCCGTACGTCACCGACGGGGAGACCAACGCGACCCTGCGCTCCGGCGACAGTGTCGAGGAGATCACCCCCGAGCGTGGCTTCGAACTGCTCGCCGAGAAGCGGGCGAAGGGTCCCGCCAAGAAGACGGCGAAGAAGGCACCCGCGAAGAAGGCCCCGGCCAAGAAGGCGACGGCCGCCAAGAAGACGGCTGCGAAGAAGACGACGACGGCGAAGAAGACGGCTGCCAAGACGACCGCCGCGAAGAAGACCACCGCGAAGAAGGCGACGGCTTCGAAGACGGCAACGGACGACTGAGTCAGGACGATTGAGTCAGGACGACTGAGCCGAGGCGCCTTTCTCCACGGACGCTTCGCAAAACGAACGCCCCGATATCGCTTTGGTGTCGGGGCGTGCGCACGTCCGCACGCGTGCCCCGGGCTGTCAGTCGGTCCCGATAGGCTGAAAGCATGACGCGAGCCGAGCAACCAACGGCCCACCACCCGGCCCCCGACGACGCCCTTGTCGCGGACTCCCGCGAGCGTGCCGTCCGCGCCCTGCTGCGCCGACCACAGCTGCGACGGCTGTGGAGCGCACAGCTCGTGGGCGGAGTCGGGGACATCCTCGCCCTCCTCGTGCTGGTGTTCCTTGCCCTCCAGGCGGCGATCGGCGAGGGCTCGTTCGGCGGTGGGTACCGGGGCGTGGCGTTCGCAGTGGCGACCGTTTTCGCAGTGCGCGTCCTGGCGACGCTGCTCTTCGGAGCCGTTCTGCTCGGGCCGCTGACCTCGCTCACCTCTCAGGAGGGCCCGCTCGACCGCCGCTGGACCATGGTCGGCGCCGACGGCGTCCGGGTCGCCGCGCTGATCGTCGCGCCCCTGTGGATCGACTGGACGCCGGACAACGCGCTGGCCGCGCTGCTGGTCACGGCCTTCGGCACCGGAGTCGCCGAGCGCTTTTGGACGGTGTGCCGCGAGAGCGCGGCGCCTGCCCTGCTGCCGGCCCCGCCCCCGGAGGGCGCGACGGTACGACCGCTGCCGGACCACATGGACGCTCTCCGCCGCCTGTCGCTGCGTACGAGCTTCGTGGCGATCCCGCTGGCGGCTGCCGCGCTCGTCGTCGCGGGGCTGCTCAACAACCTTCTCGGCACCGGGCTCGACTGGTTCGACCAGCACCAGGCGGCCCTCGCCTCGTATGTGGCGGCCGGCCTGTTCGCCGCGTCGCTGTCCGTGGTGACCTTCCTCGAGCTGCCCGACACGCGCACCCCGCGCGCGCGTTCGCCGCTCGAAGGGCTGCGCCGCCCCAAGACGGGTACGGCCGTGGACAAGGGCCGCACGGGCGCCATCCCGCTGCTGGTGCTCTCGGCTGCCGCCGTGGCGGGCGCGGTCTCCGCGGCCGTCGCCGTCTGCGTGCTGCACGCCAAGGATCTGGGCGGCGGCCCGGTGACGTACGGCCTGCTGGTGCTCGCACTGACGGGCGGGGTCGTCGTCGGCATCCGTACGGCGCCTTCCGTGCTGCCGACCCTGTCGCGGCGCCGGCTGCTCGCGCTGGCGATCGCCTTCACCGGGGTCGCGCTGCTGGCCGCCGGGCTCGTCCCGGACGTCACCACGGTCATGCTGATCGTCGCGCTCGCCGGCATCGGCGCGGGCGTGGCCGCCAACACCGGGCACACGCTGCTCGACCAGGAGGCCGAGGACTACCGGCGGGCGCGTACCACGGAGCACCTGCACGCGGTGGTGCGCGTGTGCGTGGCGCTCGGTGCCGTGATCGCGCCCGTGGTCGCGGCGGGGATCGGCCCGCACCGGCTGGAGAACGGCAAGTTCGTGTTCGCACACGGCGGCGCCGCGTTCACGTTGATGCTGGTCGGGGCGCTGCTGCTGCCGGTGGCCGCGCTGGTGCTGGCCAAGGTCGACGACCGCTCGGGCGTGCCGCTGCGGCACGACCTGCGGGACGCGCTGCTGGGCGGCGACGACCCGGTGACCGTACCGGCCTCGAACGGTTTCTTCATCGCCTTGGAGGGCGGCGACGGAGCCGGCAAGTCCACGCAGGCCGAGGCCCTCGCCGAGTGGATCCGCGGCAAGGGCCACGAGGTCGTGCTGACCCGGGAACCGGGGGCGACACCGGTGGGCAAGCGGCTGCGGTCGATCCTGCTGGACGTGTCGAGCGCGGGGCTGTCCCACCGGGCGGAGGCCCTGCTGTACGCGGCGGACCGCGCGGAACACGTGGACACCGTGGTCAGGCCCGCGCTGGAGCGGGGGGCGGTGGTCATCTCCGACCGTTACATCGACTCCTCGGTGGCCTACCAGGGGGCGGGCCGCGACCTGTCGCCGACCGAGATCGCCCGCATCAACCGCTGGGCGACGAACGGACTCGTACCGCATCTGACCGTGCTCCTCGACGTCTCGCCGGACATCGCGCGCGAGCGGTTCACGGAGGCGCCGGACCGGCTGGAGTCGGAGCCGGCCGAGTTCCACGCGCGCGTGCGGTCCGGTTTCCTCACGCTGGCCGCGGCCGACCCCGGGCGGTACCTGGTGGTGGACGCGGGCCAGGAGCCCGAGGCCGTCACCACCGTCGTACGGCACCGGCTCGACCAGCTGCTGCCGCTGTCCGAGGCCGAGGTGAAGGCCCAGGAAGAGGCGCGGAAGAAGGCCGAGGAGGAGGCCCGCCGCAAGGCCGAGGAGGAGGCTGCGCGCAAGGCCGAGGAGGAGCGGCTGGAGCGCGAGCGCCAGGAACAGCTCGAGCGGCTGCGCGCCGAGGAGGAGGAGCGCAAGCGGCGCGAGCTGGAGGAGGCGCAGCGCCGCGAGGCCGAACGGCAGGCGGAGGAGGCCCGGCAGCGCGCCGAGGAAGCGCGCCGCCGTGCCGAGGAGGAGCAGGCCCGTCTCCTCGCGGAGGAGAAGGCCCGCGCCGAGGAGGAGGCCCGCCGCAAGGCCGAGGAGGAGCGGCGGCGCAAGCAGGCCGAGGAAGAGGCCCGGCTGCACGCCGAGGCCGAGGCACGGCGCCTGGAGAAGCAGCGCAAGGCCGAGGAGGCGCTGCTGCGGGCCGAGGAGGCCAGGCGGCTCGCCGAGCAGGCCGCGGCCGCCGCTCAGGCGGGCCCGACACGGCCTGCTGCGCCCGCGGTGCCGCCGGAGGCGTCGACGGTGCCGACACCGGTGGTGACGCCGACGAACGCGTCGGGCGGGCCGGTGGAGGAGACCGCGGTGCTGCGGCCGGTGCGGGAGGAGAAGCCGGGCGCTGCGCGGACCGGCGAGTCCGAGTCCGAGGTGACGGCGCAGCTGCCGCAGCCGCCGGCTCCCACCGGAGCGACGGACGAGACGGCTGTGCTGCCGCCGGTCGTGCCGGGAGCGGCCGACGAGACGGCCGTGCTGCCGCCGGTGCCCTCCGGCGCCGAGGACGAGACCGCTCTGCTGCCTCCCGTTCGGGGCGAGGACCCCGCGCATCGGGTGCCGCCGGGGCTCTTCCGGGACGAGCGCACGGGCGCGCATCCGGACGGCGCCGAGGACCGCACGCGGGAAATGCCCCAGATCGACCCGGAGGGCGGGCTCCGGCGCCGGACGCGCTCCGACTGGGCCGAGGAGACACCCCTGGACGACCTGCCGACGCTGGCGGACGAACTGCTCGGCCCGCGCGATGACGAGCACGACGACGGCGCGGGCCGCGGGCGGCGCGGTCGGGGGCGCCGGGGCTGACGTCGGCGGGCCCGCGGCCGGGCGGCTTGCGGGTGCGTGGGATCTGCCTTGCTCGGCGCCGGTGGTGGGCGGTCGGGGTTGGCTGGTGGTTGCCGAGGTGCAAGGGGCGCTGGGGTCGCGCCGGCGCGGGTTCGGTGTGGGTGGCGTCGGGGCGGCGCACCGTTGCGCCGCCGTCTGGGCGGATCGGTCGGTGGTGTGGGGCTGGAACCGCTCCTTCGGGCAAGCCGTCCCGGGAGCTGCCCGGGCGGCACCGCGCTCGGCCGTCGTTGTCAGTGCCGGGCCGCACAATGGATCTCGCAACGTGAAACGTGACGAAAGGGCGGGGTGAGCGCATGACCGTCTGGGACGACCTCGTCGGCCAGGAGAAGGTGGCCGAGCAGCTCGGCGCCGCTGCCCGGGACGCCGATGCGCTGGTCACCGCGGTCGCCTCCGACGCACCGCCGCCCGAGGCGTCGAAGATGACGCACGCCTGGCTGTTCACGGGCCCGCCGGGCGCCGGGCGCATCCAGGCGGCGCGGGCGTTCGCCGCCGCCCTGCAGTGCATCAGCCCCGACCGCGCGCTCGGCGGAGCCCCGGGCTGCGGGTTCTGCGACGGATGCCACACCGCCCTGGTCGGCACGCACGCGGACGTCACCACCGTGGCCGCCGTCGGCACGCAGATCCTCGCCGACGACATGCGCGACACCGTCCGCAAGTCGTTCACCTCACCGGCCAACGGCCGCTGGCAGGTCATCCTCGTCGAGGACGCCGAGCGGCTGAACGAGAAGTCCGCCAACGCCGTTCTGAAAGCAGTGGAGGAGCCTGCCCCGCGTACGGTCTGGCTGCTGTGCGCCCCTTCCATCGAGGACGTCCTGCCCACCATCCGCTCCCGCTGCCGGCATCTGAACCTGCTCACGCCCTCCGTGGACGCCGTCGCCGACATGCTCGTACGGCGGGAAGGCATCGAACCGCCCGTGGCCGCCGCGGCGGCCCGCGCCACGCAGGGGCACGTCGACCGGGCCCGCCGCCTGGCCACCGACCCGGCCGCCCGCGAGCGCCGCGCCGCCGTCCTGAAGCTCCCGCTGCGCGTCGAGGACGTCGGCGGCTGCCTCAAGGCCGCCCAGGAACTCGTCGACGCGGCCGCCGAGGACGCCAAACAGCTCGCCGAGGAGCGGGACGGCAAGGAGACCGAGGAGCTGAAGGCAGCGCTGGGCGCGGGCCAGGGCGGCCGGATGCCGCGCGGCACGGCAGGCGTGATGAAGGACCTGGAGGACAAGCAGAAGCGGCGCAGAACGCGTACGCAGCGCGACAGCCTCGACCTCGCCCTGACCGACCTCACCGGCTTCTACCGCGACGTCCTGGCCCTCCAGCTCGGCACCCGCGTGGCCCTCGCCAACGCGGACGCCGAGGACACCCTGGAGCGCCTCGCCCGCGGCAGCTCCCCCGAGTCCACCCTCCGCCGCATCGAGGCGATCGCCGCGTGCCGCGAGGCGCTCGACCGCAATGTGGCTCCGCTGCTGGCGGTGGAGGCGATGACGATGGCACTCAGAGCCGGCTGACCGCGCCCGAAGACCGATGATCAACGGGAAGTTGACGAGGTAATTCGTACGAGCCACGGTGTGCACGGAGAGCGTCTGTACGGCTGCGCAGAGTTACCCTCGCCTGATGTACATCAGGTGCAGCTCCCGTCCCTGCCGTCCCAGAACCGCAGCCACCCTCCTCGCCACGGCCGCGCTGCTCGTCTCCGCCTGCTCCACCGGAGGCACCGCGAGCACCGGCGGCAATGCGGCGGATGCGGTGCTTGCCGCGCTGCCGCGGTCGACACCCTCCGCTCTCTCGCCGTACTACGGGCAGAAGCTGAGCTGGCGCACCTGCGGTACCGCGGGCTTCGAGTGCGCCACGATGAAGGCACCGCTCGACTACGCCAGGCCGGACGCCGGAGACGTACAGCTCGCCGTCGCCCGCAAGAAGGCCACCGGCAAGGGCAAGCCGCTCGGTTCCCTGCTGGTGAACCCGGGCGGGCCGGGCGGCTCGGCGATCGGGTATCTGCAGCAGTACGCCGGTGTCGGTTACCCGGCCCAGGTCCGCGCCCGCTACGACATGGTCGCCGTCGATCCGCGCGGCGTCGCCCGCAGCGAGCCCGTCGAATGCCTCGACGGCCGTCAGATGGACGCGTACACGCAGACGGACACCACCCCCGACTCCGTCCATGAGACGAACGAACTCGTCCGCGCGTACCGGAAGTTCGCGGAGAGCTGCGGGCAGCACTCGGCCCAGCTGCTTCGGCACGTCTCCACCGTCGAGGCGGCCCGCGACATGGACATCCTGCGGGCGGCGCTGGGGGACTCGAAGCTGACGTATGTGGGGGCGTCGTACGGGACGTTCCTCGGCGCGACGTACGCCGGACTCTTCCCGGAACGGGTGGGCCGGATGGTGTTGGACGGCGCGATGGACCCCTCGCTGAGCAGTCGCGAACTGAATCTGGACCAGACCGCGGGATTCGAGACGGCTTTCCAGTCCTTCGCGAAGGACTGCGTGCAGCAGCCCGACTGTCCGCTCGGGCGCAAGGGCACCACGCCCGCCCAGGTCGGCGACAACCTCAGTGCCTTCTTCAAGGAACTGGACGCGCATCCCATCCCCACCGGCGACGCCGACGGCCGCAAGCTCGGCGAGGCCCTCGCCACCACCGGCGTGATCGCGGCGATGTACGACCAGGGCACGTGGGCGCAGCTGCGCGAGGCGCTGACCTCGGCAATCAAGGAGAAGGACGGCGCGGGCCTGCTCGTCCTCTCCGACAGCTACTACGAGCGCAACGCCGACGGCCACTACACGAATCTGATGTCCGCCAACGCCGCCGTGAACTGCCTGGACCTCCCGGGCGCCTTCGCCGGCCCCGAACAGGTGGAGAAGGCGCTGCCCTCCTTCGAGAAGGCCTCCCCGGTCTTCGGCAGGGGCCTCGCCTGGGCCTCCCTGAACTGCGCGTACTGGCCGGTGCAGCCGACCGGCGCCCCGCATCGCATCAAGGCGAAGGGTGCGGCACCGATCGTCGTGGTCGGCACCACCCGCGACCCGGCGACCCCCTACCGCTGGGCCCAGTCCCTGTCCCGCCAACTCACCTCGGCCCGCCTCCTCACCTACGAGGGTGACGGCCACACCGCCTTCGGTCGCGGCAGCACCTGCATCGACTCCGCGATCGTCGCCTACCTGCTCCGCGGAACCCCTCCGACCCAGGGAAAGCGCTGCTCATAGCCCTGCGACCAGCCCCGCGGAGCCACCGCCCGGGGCTGGTACGGAGCACCCCTCGAAACTGTGTAGACTTACCGACGTTGCTGATCGCACCATAGTGCGCACGGCGCGCCGCCTTAGCTCAGATGGCCAGAGCAACGCACTCGTAATGCGTAGGTCTCGGGTTCGAATCCCGAAGGCGGCTCTGAAAAAGCCCAGGTCACATAGCCCGTGACCTGGGCTTTTGTGTTGCTCGGGCATGGCGCGGCGCTGGATGGGAACGCCGTGGGAACGGCTTGCGTGAGCGATGCGTGAGCGGAGCGGCTCGGGCCTACTTCTTGCGCTTCTTCCGCTGGGCTTTCTTCTTGGCCCTGGCCTGGAGGTTCGCCTTGTCCTTCGGGTTGCCTGTGCCCGTCTTCTTCTTGGTCTTGGCCTTCTTGGCAGCCTTCGCGGCCTTGCGGGCGGCCTTCTCTTCCTCGGTCTTGCGTTGAAGCGGGACCAGCTTGGCGGTGGCCTCGGCGGCGTTCTTGCCGACTTGGGGCAGGACGCTTAATGGTGACGTCGGGTATTGGAACTGTCCGAATGCCTTCGTCCTCCGTTGCACCCAAGGCGGTTCCGTCGTCTCGGTGAAGCAGCACGGCAATGTCGGAAGTTCGGCAGAATGAGCCGTATGACGAGTGCGAATGATCGGCCATCAGCTGCCACGGGCAGAGAGGTTCAGCTGCTCGGGTCCTCAGGTTGGACGGCTTTCCCGAACTGGCGTGGGCTGGAGCGCACGCCCGTAGACGACTTGCTGAGCATCGCCCTGAACGACGGCATCCCTGTCGCTTGGGTGCCGCCTGCGGAGGTGCTGAGCGAGTTGCTCACCGCCAGCGGGCATGAGGTCCGGCTTGAGGTACTTAGCCGGTTCGAAGACCTCATCGTCTCCGCTTGCGAGGCGGAGATCGCCAGTTGCCGGGACGAGTCGATGTTTGAGGATGTCGCTCTCGCGGAGAGAGTGATCGCGGCGTTCCGGGCCGGCCACCGAGAAGCAGCAGCATGCCTGGCCTTGCTTGGTACCGAGGAAACGTTCTACGGCGTTACGGGAGTGCCCCGCGACGCTGCGGAGCTCAGCCAGAAGCTGAAGAAGTACCAAAAGCGGGAGATCCAGGAGCGCAACCCTGCCTTCTCCGACAAAAAGCTGGATCAAGAACTACAAAAATGGCTGAAGCAACAGGTCAGCTATGCGGGTCTGTCTTGGAAGGCTCGCTATCGGCAGCCGCTGTCGCCTGGCTGGGGAGATGGGTTGGACCCAGGGGTAGTATTCCTGCCCCTGCAGTCCCTGTATACGCGCTACTTTCCGGGCAAGAATGATCAGGTACCGGTCAGTTTGTCCCGCCATCTAGTGGCGCACCGTCCCACCCTTGAGCATCTTGGTCGGGGAAACTGCTTGATCGCTGTGATGCTGATGACGTCGTTCTTTGCCCAGAAACAGACATACTGCGTCGACGCGCGAATGGCCGATGCCGAGCCCGACTACGGAGATGACGAGTGCAGTGGAAGCAATGTCCCGAGCTGACCGTGACGGCCTGGCCTTCCACGAGTGTCATGTATGCCTCGCCCGCTCGCTGATCTCGGCGGCGTAGGTTGCCCAGTTGCCGGCGGAGAGCCGTTGCCAGGCGACGGCGACGTCGGTGTGGATGCCGAGGGTGCGGGCGAGGATCGAGGCGGGGATCTCGGTGGCGAGCTGGAAGAGAGCGGTACTGCGGGCCTGATTGGGCCGGATCCCGAGCTGGTTCAGCCGCTGTGTCAGCTGTGTGGTGCTGATCGGCCGTCCGGGCTGTCCGCCGGGTAAGAGCCATGGAGACGGGGCCAAAGCCCCGATGGTCGCGTGGCCCTTGCGGTTCGCGGCAACGGTGCGGGCCAGCTGGGCGACGGGCTCGGGCAGCTGAACGGGGGCATCGCCGAGACGGAGACGTACCTCTTGAGCGCCGACCTCGACGTCCTCGGTGGTCAGTCGGTGGATCGCCGATGGCCCTTGTGCGTAGAGGAGGAGAAGCAGTCCTGCGAGGCGGTCTTCGGGCTTGAGGGTGTCGTCGTGCAGGAGTCGGCGTGCGACGTTCCACCGGTGTTCGTCATCGAGTGGCTGGGCGGGGCCGTGCCAGCGGACAGCGGGGACGTGGACGGTGGTGAGCTTGTTGGTGCGAGCCCAGCGGACGAAGTGCCCTGCTGTGTGGCGGTAGGTCGCGGAGTCGTCGGTGAGCCACTGGTCGAGGTCGGCTTGTCGGCACGTTTCCAAGGCGAGGCCGTGAGCCTGAAGCCAGGTAAGGAAGGCGACGGCCGCATGGGTGCGTTGACGCGCGGATGCGAACTGCTGCGGGGTTAGAGGGCGGCCGTTGCTGCGTCGGCGTAGTCGACGGACCAGGTGCCATATCGCGTACTGGTGCAGGACTTTGCGCTGTTCGGGGTCTTGCTGTGATGCGAGAAGGCCGTGAAGGAAACGTTCGAGGCGGACCATGTACTCGTCCCGCTCGGGCAGGGCGCCGACGCTGACGAGGACTTGGCGGAGGTGGGCGAGGGGTGGGCTGTCCGGCAGTTCGTCGAGGGCCTCGTGAGTCAGGGCTCGTCTGCCGGCCGCGAGGTCGGCCAGGACCGGAGACACGGACGGCTTGTTCAGCCATCGATTGGCGGTGAGTGGGTGCTCGGTGGTGGCGATGTTGTTCCGCAGGGCTTGGAGACCGGGGTGGAGGGCATCGGACGGAGGGCCCAGGAGCTCGTTGAGGCGCCGATTGATGAGGCAACGAGCGCACTGGCCGGGGTGCGGGTAATCGGGATCGCTGCAGGAGGGGCAGGTGTGCCAGACCTCAGGCGCGGTGCAGCCCAGGCAAAGGGGTTGGTCGAGAGTGCCGGAGACGACTGCTTCGACGCCGCCGCAGGCTGAGCATGGCGCGGAGTGACGCTGGCAGTCCAGGCACCATGGCCGACCCGTGGTCCGGGAGGTGCCGCAGGGTTTCTCCGCGCCGCAGATGCTGCAAGTCGCGGTGGGCAGAGAGGGGCAGCCTTGGCAGAGAGGGCCGTCCGGTGTGCGGGTGTTCACGACCCTTCGTCGGCCGCAGTTGATGCAGGTCTCCAGGTTCGCCGGGTCACTGACCAGGCAGTTCGGACACACTGGCCGGCCTTGGTCGTCGCGGGTGGCGGGCTCGCGGCGGGCTCCGCATCCCGAGCACTCCTCAATGCGGGAGTGGGAGATGCACATGCGGCAGACCCGCTTTCCGTCCAGAGGCTTGTCGATAAGTACGACTCTGTGGCAGCCGGGGCAGGACGGCCGGACAATCCCGGCGATGCCGGCATCGTGCAGCAGGTCGATCAGCTTGAGGGTCGCGCGGTGGGGTGCGAGGTGACCGTCGCCGGTCAGCAGAGCTGGGTGGGATTCCAAGGACCAGGCAAGTTTCCGCTGGTAGGAGGGGCGAGGCGCAGATCGACAGACCGCCTCGGAGACCGTCTCCCGCTCGGCCTGGGGATCCAGCTCAGCGATCAGGGAGTAGATCACTGCGATGGGGTCACGCCCGTCGTCGTCCGGGCACTGGCTGCATCGGGGCTGCCCGGTCCGGTCGCGTGAAGTGAGCCGGCGGATGTTTCCGCAGGCAGCACACGGCTCGGGCTGTGACCGCCCGCAGTTCCAGCAGTACCAGTCCTGGCCGCGGCGCTGGAGCGTTCGTATCTGCCTGCCGCACTCGGCGCAACACGGCGGCGAGACCGTCTGGGCCCCGGCCTCACGCAGGGCGATGAGCAGGTCGCCGACGGCCCGGGGCGCCGGCGACCTGCCGTCGTTCAGCACGCGGGGATGCTCAGTGAGATGTGCCGCGAGGAGGCGTGACTTCGATCGTCCGCCCGCGACGCTGGCGACCACGGCACGGATCCGGTCCGGCTCCAGCCGATGTTCGATGGCCGCGACCAGGTCCGCAATGAGCCCGATCGGGTCGGAGACGGCCCGCTCTGGGTGCCCGGGTACGGTCACGGCTGTTCGAAACCGCGGATGCGGGCTCGCTTGGGTCGCAGGTCACCGACGCCTGCCTCGGCACCGACAGCCTTCTTTGTTCGGGTAGCGGTTCCGGCACCCGCCGCGGCGGTCGGCTCGATGAGGTCGTCCATGGTGCAGTTGAGGATGTCGAGCAGAGCCATGAGGATCTTCAGGCTGAGCCGCTCGGGGCGCTCGACGACGAGCCGGTAGACCTGGCTGGACGACAGGGTGATGCCCCGGTCGTCCAGCAGCGGGATGAGGTCGGTGGTGGAGAAGAGCCCGCGGTCGGCCATGACCTTCCGCAAGTGCCAGTGGTAGTCGAGCTTCGCGGCCATCAGCGGTCCTTGTTTGCGGGGAACGTAGCGAGCGCGGGCGCAAGTGCCCTGTGGAGCATGGTGTTCATGAAGTCGTCGCTGACGTGGGTGTAGATAGCGGTGGAGCTGTCATTCTCGTGACCGACTTGCTGCTGGAGAAACCGGCGGTCAACCCCGTCCTCTATGAGGTGGGTGACGTAGGAGTGGCGAGCGGAGTGGACAGTCAGCGCCTTCGGGAGCTTGAGCGCGTCGCGATAGGCGACGAACCGGGCGTTGATTTCCGCCGGCTTGACCCGGCCGCCCCGCTCGGTCACCCACAAGGCGGGGTGATCCTCGCAGCCGAACCGCGGCCGTACGTTCTCCACGTAATCGGCGACCGCCTCCACCGCCCAGTCCATCACCGACAGCACGTTCCGACGGCGCGGCGGCTGCCCCTTCTTCGCCTTGCCGTAGCGGACGTTGAGGGTGCCGTACCGGCCGAACTGCGGCGCCTTCGCGTTCCGCCCGAAGTCGACCACATCCAGCTTCGATGTCTCCGTCCGGCGCAGACCCCACCCATAGATGACCTTGAAGAGGGTGGCATCGCGGTAGGCGGCGAGGGCTCCCTTGCGCTTGGCCCGTACCGCTCGATCGACCTGGTCATCGGCGTAGTCGAGGAAGCGCTGGATCTCCTCGCGGGTGAACGGCCTCGCCTCGGGACGCCCCTCGTAGTCGTTGAGATGGGCGATGGTGTTCCACTCATGGCAGATGGCCACGGGGTGAGTGCCGAAGGCGTCCTCGCAGGCCACCGACCAGCCGTACCGGCCGTCGATCAAGAACTCGCTGAACAGGCGCAAGCTGCCCTGATAGCTGCGGATCGTGGACGGCGCGAGGTGCCTCTCGCTGGCCAGCCACAGTGACCACTCGTCCACGTGGCCGGACGTCCAGGCCCACGGGTATTCGTTGGTGTGATCCAGAAACCGCCGTACGAGCCGAACCCGGGCGGTGACCGTGTCCTCACGGAGCCCGCGAGCGGCTTGTTGGGCCCGCCAGCCCCGCACCATGGCTTCGACCATCGCGTCCTGCGGACGCAGCTGGGCCACCCCGGAGACCAGCTCCAGATGAGCCGCCCCCGCCAGGTCGGCGCGTCGTTGTAGACCCACTTCACTCTCCCCTTCAGAGGGCAAATCCTGCATCAGATGGGATCTGATTGCCAAACTCCCAGCCCAAGCCGCCAAGTTGCAGGAGGTTAGAGTCCTCGCCGGACCCTGCCCTGACCTCACAACCTGCAACTTCTCGCCCGCCTGATGCAATTCCCGAGGGTTCTGGTAGATGTCTCGCGTGATGCGGGTGTCACTGTGCCCGAGAGTGTCCGACACGATCTTGATGTCGATGTCGGCGGCCAGCATGAGGGTCGCCGCGCCGTGGCGCAGGTCGTGGAGCCGGATCGGCGGGAGGCCGGAGGCGGTGACGAGGCGCTCGAAGAGGTCGGTCACCTTGCCGGGGTGGAGCCAGGAGCCGTCTTCCTGGGTGAAGACGTGGCCGGTCTCGACCCAGGCCGTGCCCCACTTCGTGCGATCCGCGTCCTGCCGTTCGCGGTGCTGCTTCAGGACGTTGACGGTGTCGTCGTCGAGCGCGACGACGCGGTATCCGCTGTCGGTCTTGGGGTCGGACGCCTCGACCTCCCAGCCGTCCTGCACGAGCTGCGCGGAGACCGTGAGGGAGTGGGTGTCAAGGTTCGTCTCCGACCACGGTTGCCCGCATGCCTCGCCCCGTCGCAGGCCGCGGAAGGCGATCAGGTGCCACATCGCGTACAGCCGGTCGTCTGCGACGAAGTCGAGGAAGGCGCCGGTCTGTTGAGGCGTCCAGACCATCACGGGCGACGGCTTCTCGCCCGTCTGTTCCCACTTGGTGACCCGCTCGTCCGTCCACACCAGCGCCTTCGGCTTGCGCACGGGGTCGATCTCGACGTGGGCGGCCGGGTTAAACGTGATGATCTGCTGCCCGATCGCGTCGTTGAGGGCCGCGCGGAGCGTGGCCTTGACGTGCAGGCGCGTGGCCGGGCCAGTGATGCGCCGGAATGGCGGCAGCTCGTCGATCGCGGCCTTCATCGCCTTGCGCCGGGCGCGGTTCTCCAGGCCCTTCCAGGGCACGGTCGCCAATTCGTCAATCGCGGCTCGCCGTTGGGCGTTCTCCTCCAGGATCTGGGCGTTGGCGTCGCGGATGGCGGTGAACATCTCGCTGAGGTGGCTGACGCGGAGTCGGTCGAGGCGTCGGGTGCCAATGTACGGCTTGAGGTGCACGCGGATGTCGGTCTCGTAGCGGTTCAGGCCGGACTTGCGTATGCGCTTGCCCGCCAGCCACCGGTCGAGGTATTCGCTCACGGTGAGGCTGCCGATGAGGTCCTGGCCGGCGTTGAGGCGCCGCCGGGTCTCCTCGACGTCGGGCAGGGGAGTCTTCGCGCTGCTGACTTCCGCCAGCATGGCGGCGATCAGTTCCGTGCCCTCGGGGTCGTCGGAATCGGCCAAGCCCAGGAGCGCACGAACGTGGTCGAGATCGGCCTGGGCGGTCTTGCGGCTGTCGTAGCCGCCGCGGGCGAAGGACCTGCGGCTGCCGTCCTCACGGGGCGGAAGCTCCTGGCGTATGGAGTAGGTGCAGTGGTTCCTGCTGTTGCGCTTGGGGCAGGAGGTGCCGAGTTCCTTGCCGGTCTTGGGGTCGCGGCAGGAGCAGCGGCGGTAGGTGGAGCCCTTCAAGGCGTTCCTCCGGGGTGTCGGTTTCGGGTTCGGGCGGGTCGACGTCGCCCAGTGCGGGTGGCAGACGGGGTGGGGTGGCCCCGTCTTCGCGGAGATCGCGTCGGAGGTGGCGGAGCCGGTACTTGGCGGAGATGGCCTGGTCGGCGTATTGGGTCCGCTGGCGCTCTGCTTCTTCCTGCTGGGCGCGGCTGGTGGCCGTCTTGGCAGCGAACCGGGCCCGTTCTTCCTCTTCGAGCGCGGCGAGAGCGGTGCTCACGAGGCTGGCGTGGGCCTCGAAGTCGGGGACCAGGCCCGCGTCGTAGCCGAACACCTCCTCCTCGCCGGTGAAGCGGCGCAGGGCGTCCCAGGTGGGCACGAGGTGCTGGAACGGAAGCTCCTGGGTCTCCTCGACGTAGCCGACAGGGAAGACCAGGCAGACCGGATACGTCTCCAGCGCGGCGGCCAGGACCATGACGTCCACCAGCGGGAGATTGGCTCGGCGGCCGGACTCCATGTTGGCGATCACGTTGCGCGGGATGGGATGCCCGAGCTGCTCGCACCGGTCCGCCAATTCTTGCGCGCTCCATCCCATCTCCTTCCTCCTGCGCCGGACTTCGCCGGCCACGTTGGCTTTGACCCGGTCCGCCCACTCCGGGACGTCGTCCTCGTCACTTCCATCGTCGAAACCGCGTTGTGTCATGCAGACACATTAGCTTCGACATCCTGGTTTGTAGGCGCCTGGAGACGGATGTGACGACCGCGTTCACCGAGGGCTGCACGGAAAGGGGCGCACTGCATGAGCGAAGACACGACGGCCGGACGACCGAAGGGCGCGAAGGGGATGAGCCGGGAGGAGCTGCTCGCTCTCCCCGTGGCGGTTGACCTGGACACGGGCAACCGGGCACTGGGTCTCGGGCGCAGCAAGGGGTACGAGCTGGCGAAGCGCGGCCAGTACCCGTGCAAGGTGCTGCGACTGGGCAACGCCTACCGGGTGGTGACCGCCGATCTGTTGCAGCTGCTGGGTCTGGCGGCGTGAGGGAGCGGGAGCGTAGCAGACGATTCTGCGCTGAGCTGACACAGAAACGCTGGACTGTGGCGGGACGTGGACGTACTGTCCATGTTCCCTCGCGGTGCCCGAGCGCCCGCGAGAAGAGGGAGAGCCCCCGGCGGTGCAACGCCGGAGGCCCGATGACTCCCCACCAATCCGATGCGAACCGACCCGGCGGCACGGGCATGCCAGCCCGCCACCGCCAGACGAGGAGTCGCCGAGTGCAACCCGAGAACCCCGAGTCCTATTCCGCCTCCGCCAAGGCAACTTGGCCCACACCTGCCATCCCCGGCCAGCCCGGCGCCCACCTGCGCGCTGCACAGGCTGACGGCGCCGATCCGGATCTGAGCGACGAGGCGCCCGCCCGCAGTGCCGATGCGGCCGATGCGACGAGCGGGTTGGAGGAGATACCCGATGCGGAGCCGACCCACGGCTCGGCGCTGCTGGACGAACTGCGTGCGCAGATAGCCCAGTTCGTGATCCTGCCCTCGCCGGAGGCACTGGATGCCGTGACGCTGTGGGTGGCGGCGACGCACCTGCAGCCTGCGTGGCAGCACGCGCCGCGTCTGGCGGTGGTGGGGCCGGCGAAGCGGTGTGGCAAGTCGCGGCTGCTGGACGTGCTGACCGAGACGGTCCACGAGCCGATGCTCACCATCAACACCACCCCGGCGGCCATCTTCCGCTCGATCACCGAGGAGAGCCCGCCCACACTCCTGGTGGACGAGGCGGACACCATCTTCGGCACCCCGAAGATGGCGGAGAAGAACGAGGAGATGCGCGGCCTGCTCAACGCCGGCCACCAGCGCAACCGGTACGTCACCCGGGTCGTCGGCAACGACCACACCCCGCACCGGTTTGCGACCTTCGCCATGGCGGCCATCGCGGGGATCGGTGACCTGCCCGACACGGTCATGGACCGTGCGGTGGTGATCCGGATGCGGCGCCGGGCCGAGGGCGAGAAGGTCAAGCCCTTCCGGTCGCGGCGCGACATCCCGGCCCTGCACGATCTGCGCGACCGCATCGCCGCGTGGGCCAAGCCGCTGCTGGACGAGGCCGCGAACCTGGAGCCGGACATGCCGGTCGAGGACCGCGCAGCCGACACCTGGGAGCCCCTGGTGATCGTCGCCGACCTGGCCGGTGGGCACTGGCCCCGGCTGGCGCGGGTGGCGTGTGCGCGGATGGTCGCCGCTGAAGCGGCGGCCGAGGAGGACCACCCCAGCGGCGCGCGGATCCTCGCCGACATCCGCCGGGTCTTTGTCGCCCAGCGCGAGGCGGACAGCCTCTCCACCGAGGAACTCCTGCACCACCTGCGCCAGGACCCCGAGGCCCCATGGGCCGAGTGGGGGCGCGGCGGGCTGACCGCCCGTGAGCTGGGCAGGATGCTGCGCGAGTTCGACGTCAGGCCCGGCAACGTGCGCATGGCCGACCGGACCCAGCGCAAGGGCTACATGCGCAGCAAGTTCCTCGACGCCTGGCGCCGGTACTGCCCTGCAGTCCACCCCGTCGACGCCGACCCAGGCTCCGGCTCCAGCGAGGGCTGAGCCCCGCGCCCCTGGCTGCCGTACTTGCCGTCCCTGCCGTGATCTCGCAGGTCAAACGGCATGCAGCCAAGACGGCAACCGGGGCCAAGACGGCAACGCGATCATGACCGACGCGTTGCCTGCCCAAGACGCGGTACCGATCCGTCTTGTGCCGTACCCCGCCGTCCTGCCGTATCAGCGCAGGTCACAGCCCTGCCCACCGGGACGGAAGACGCAACGCCACCGTCTCGACGCACCGACGTCTTGTTCCGAGTCGGAACAAGACGTCGGCAGCGCCCGCCAGCACGGAGAACCGAGGCGCTTGCCGTACCCGCTCTGACCTGCGCTTGCAACGGCCAAGACGCCAAAGACGCACCACACCACTACCCCAGGAGTACCCCGCTTGAGGATCCCTCTCATGCCTCGTCGCCCAGACCGCCCGTCTCTGGACGACCAGCCTGGCCTGGAGCAGCCGGCGAAGGCGAAGCTGACGGCGGAGCAGTACGTGCTCCGTACGGCCGGCATCGTCATCGTGGCGCTGACCGCCGGTGCGTTCTGGCTCTCCTACGCCCACCTGGCCGAGGTCGCCGCCCAGCACGGACTTCGTGACTCGCCGACCCGCCGCTGGGCGTGGCCCGCGACGCTGGACGCGTTCATCGTCGCGGGCGAGCTGCTCATGCTCCGTGCGGGCCTGCGCCGCGTCACCGACAAATGGGCCATCGGCGTCACCGCCATCGGTTCGGTCGGCTCCATCGGGCTCAACGTGGCCGGGGTGACCGGCACGCGCGAAGTCGGCAGCGTGCCGTTGCTCGACTACGTGGTCGCAGCGGTTCCCCCGGCCGCCGCGATGGTGGCCTTCGGCGTGCTGATGCGGCAGATCCACGAACTGGTCGCACAGCCTGCTGCCGGTCATCCGGCCCCCGATTCCGTGCAGGTGCCGCAACCACCGGCCACCACATCCGTCCACCCCGTGAAGCCGTCGGTCACCGCAGTCGGCCAGTGGGCCGAGGCTCCGGTCGAGCACATCCGGCCCGCCGAGCTGCTCATCGAGCCCACCCGGGCCACGGAGCTACCGGCCGCCGCATCCGTCCAGCCGCCGGAATCGCCCACCGATGCTGCTGAGAGCAAGCCGCGCGGTGGCCGTCCGCCCGGCGCGCCGCTTGAGGTACTCGTGGAGATCGGCCGGGCTGCTGCCGCTGAGCAGGGCAAGCTCACCCGCGCCGTCGTCCGAACGGCGGTTGAGGACAAAGGGCTGACGGTCGGCAGTAAGCGGCTGACCGAGGTGATGGACGTCCTCCGAGCCGAACTCGAAGCCCCAGCCGAGACCGATCGGCCCGGCGGCTGACCGCAACCGCTGCCGGGTGACCGAAACCCTTCCGGTCACCCGGCCTGCCGGTCACCGCCCCGCGTAACCCGCGATCGTCCACAGCTGTGGATGAGGCGGCAGCCGTCCGAACTCCATCTGATCTCCGCCGTGACCCGCATGCCCTCTCCACCCTTCTCCGGAGAACCGTCCATGACGCACGACCCGCTCCCCGCCGAGAACACCTCCGACGAGCCGTTCCCGCTGGCGAAGTCCCCTACGCTGCTGGATCGTTGGCTCCGCGCGTTCGGACGGGCTGCCCCGGGCGGAGCCAGTAGTACCCCGAGTCCGACTCAAGGCCGGTCTTCGGGGGTCTCCGCCCCGGGGGTGGCGGAGACGGCCCAGCGCCAGGGGGCGCAGGGCCAGGGGTTCGGGGCCGAGGGCAGCCCCGAACCGGACACGCTCCACGCCGTCCAGCGCGAGATCCTGCGCCCCGCCTCCGCCGCCGACACCGCTGAGATTGTCGGCGGTGAGCCTGCCGTGAAGGGCGTGCAGCCCACCATCCGCCGCTTCACCGGTACCAAACGCGACGAGCGCGTCGGCCCGCTGCGCTTCACTGCCGATCAGCTTGCCCTGCTCCGGGATGCCACCGCCCAGCATGGCTACAAGGGCGAGTCCGGGTTCGCCGCCGACGTCGTCCTTGCCTTCGTCACCGGCCGGTTCACCGCCAACCTGCCGCTGTCCGAGGACCGGCGCCAAACGCACATCTTCCGCGCCCAGGCCCTGCGCGAGCTCAACCGGATCGGCGTGAACGTCAACCAGATCGCCCGGGCCCTCAACAGCGACCGCACGCCACCTGACCTCCGTGACTGCCTGACGGAACTCCACGACCTGCTGGAGCTGATCGCCGAGGCCCTGCGCCAGCCCGCCGAGCCGGAGACGGAGGCAGCCGCGTGATCGCTGCCATCAAACCGGCCGGGTCCAACACCCGCGGCCTGCTCGCCTACCTTTACGGCCCCGGCGACCACGACGAGCACCTCGACCCGCACATCGTGGCGGGGTTCGCCATGCTCGGCATGCCCGACCCCGGCCGCGACGAGAACGCCACCCTCACCGAACTCGGCCGCTACCTCGACGAGCCGGTCTCCTTGCGCAACAGCGAGTTCGGCAAGAAGGTCACCGACCACGTGTGGCACTGCCCCGTCCGTGCCGCCCCCGAGGACCGCTACCTCTCCGACTCCGAGTGGGGCGAGATCGCCCAGCGCATCGTCGAGGCGGCCGGCATCGCTCCGGCCGGTGATGATCTGGCCTGCCGTTGGATCGCCGTACGCCACGCGGATGACCACATCCACATCCTCGCCACCACCGTCCGTGAAGACGGCCGTCGCCCCAAACTCCACGACAGCGGCCTGCGCGTCGGCGACGCCTGCCGCGAGATCGAGAAGGACTACGGGCTGCGCCGCCTGAAGAAAGGCGACCGAACCGGCACCCGCAGCCCCAGCCAGGCCGAGATGCACAAGGCCGAACGCCTCGGCTGGGACCAGACCAGCCGCGAGTGGCTCCAGGACCGCATCCGCGCCGCCATCCCGCACGCGACCAACGCGGAGGAATTCATCGCCTACCTCGAAGCCAGCGGCGTCGAGGTCCAGGCCCGGCGCGGCCCGTCAGGAGACCTCCTCGGCTACGCCGCCGGACGCCCCGGCGACGTCAACGAGGCCGGGGAGCAGATCTTCCACCCCGGAGGCAAGATCGCCCCCGACCTCACGCTGCCCAAAATCAAGGCCCGCCTCGAATCCAGCCCGCCCGAAGAACACCCCACCGCCCGCCGCAGCCGCCCCAGCACCCCTTGGCAGCAGGCCACCAAGGCCCTCGACACCCTCCACACAGACCTCGCCGACGACACCCACGCCCAGGCCCACATCACCGCCCTCGGCGAACTACTGGAAGCCACCGCCCAGAAAGCCCCCGACACCATGCGCGCCGAACTCCAAGCCGCCTCCAAGGCGTTCGCCCGAGCCCAGCGCTCCCAGATCCGCGCCGAAGACCGCGCAGCCCACGTACTGCGCAGCGCGGCGCGCGACATCGTCCACACCTCCACCGGCCCCGACGGCAGCGCCTTGGCCGCCCTGGTCGCCGCCCTCGTCTGGGCGACCATCGTCGCCGGGCGCTGGCACGAAGCGAAGCACCACGCCCACCAGGCCGACGCCGCCCGTCAAGCCGTCCAGCACCTCCAGTCGGCCGCAGACCGAGCCCTCGCTCCGACACTCGCCGAACTCACAGCCCGATCGCCCAGGGATCAAGCCCGCCGCGTCCTCGCCAACGACGTACGAGCAGCCGTCCCCGACCACGCCGAGCGCATCCTCACTGACCCGGCCTGGACGGCACTCGCCACTGTTCTCGCCGACGCCGAAGCTCGTGGCCATCAACCCCACCAGCTCCTCAAGGAGGCTGCCGCCCAACGGGAATTGACCACCGCCCGCCAACCCGCCCGCGTGCTGATCACCCGCATCCAGCACACCGGCCGCAACCCGGCACGCAACCCACTTGCCGAGGCCGCCCGCCTGCAGTCGACCATGGCAGGCTCGATCCCGGCCCAGCAGACCCGAAACGATCAGCCTCCAGCGCTCACTACGTTGCCTCCCCAACGGCAGCACCGACCGAGCCGGTAGCCGTCGGGCGGGGCGTGTCCCGCACCCCGCGGCTTCGCGACGGCGAGTCGGCGGCTTCAAGCCAACGTCGCCTCGAACCCGCACCGCACCCTTGACGACCCCCGAACCCTTCGGAAACGTCGCACGCAAGAACACGCAACCCGCTTGATCCGGGAGGGCATCGTGGACCTACAGTTCATCGGGATCGACCCCAACACCGGGGGCGAAGGATCGCCGACGGTGTGGGTGGAAGAGGAGACGGCCGACCTGGTCCTCCAGGGCATCAGGGCCGAGGAAGCGCTGGAGGCACTGGTCAGCGGTACGGAGTGGGTCGCCGGTCACGCGGTGGGAATCCCCGCCCATGAGACGGTGATCCGCATCCCCGCCCGCATGGTGCCGATTCTGAGGGAGGCGTGCGATGTCGCAGAACGGCGTGCCGAGCTTCGCTGAGCTGCTGGCCGGTACGCGCCGCAGCGCGGTGCATCTGGAGATGCGTGACGCGTACGGCGTCGGTGACGAGGCCGATGAGTTCGAGCAGTTCAAGCGCACCGGCCACGTCGATCTCGACCCGACGGCACGGTGGTGGCCCGGATGGCTGGGCACCGTACGGGAAGCTGTCGGCCGAGGCGTGGTGATGCGCCGGGCCCGGATCGTGTCCGAGCCCGTCACGGACTACATCCGCTGGGAGCACGCCGCCACTCCGCTGAACGTCGAGGCGGGCGAGCTGGTGCGCTGGTTGCCCCGCCGGCGGGCCGTGGACATTGCCCTGCCGGGGGCCGACTTCTGGCTCTTCGACGACCGCCTGGTTCAGTTCAACATCTTCACCGGAGACGGCGACTGGGCGGATCCGCCCAAGGAATTCAGTGAGGACCCCGCCGTGGTCAAGCTCTGCTCCGATGCCTTCGAGGCTGTATGGGAGCGTGCCGTCGACCACGAGAAGTACACCGTCTGACCCGCACCTCACTCCATGCCCGCCTCCCCCTCCTCCAGCGCCCAGGCAGCCCGTGAAGCGCTCGCCGTGCGCCTGACGCACCTGCGCAAGGACGCCGGCCTCACCGGAAAAGAACTCTCCGCCCGGTGCGGCTGGCACCCTGCGAAAACCACCCGCATCCAAAAAGCCGAGGTACAGCCCACCGACGGGGACATCCGAGCCTGGTGCGCCGCCTGTGGTGCCGCAGCCCAGGCCGACGACCTGATCGCCACGGCCCGCGCCGTCGACTCGATGTACGTGGAGTGGCGCAGGAGCCACCGGACCGGCATGCGCAAGACCCAGGAGGACATCTACGACCGCTACGCGCACAGCGGCGTCACCCGCGCGTACGTCTCCAACGTCGTGCCCGGCTTCTTCCAGACCCCCGCCTACGCCACGGCCCTGATGGAGGCCATCACCGACTTCCAGGGCACCCCCAACGACGTCTCCGAGGCCGTCGCGGCCCGCGTCGCCCGCAGCCGGTTCCTGTACGAGGGCGGACACCGGTTCGTCGTGCTCATGGAGGAGTGCGTCCTGCGCTACCGCGTCGGCGACGCCGAGACGATGGCCGGACAGCTCAGGCACCTGCTGACCGTGATGCCGCTGCCCTCCGTCTCCCTGGGCATCATCCCCTTCACCGCACAAAGGACAATGTGGCCGCTGGAGGCGTTCTACCTCCACGACGGCGCACGCAGTGTCGTGGAAACCCTCACCGCCGAGGTCAACGTGGTGCAACCGCGCGAACTCGCCGACTACCGCAAGGCGTTCGGGGAGCTGACGAAGATGGCCGCCCACGGCAACGCCGCCCGCGCCTTGATCGAGTCGGCCATCATCGCCCTCGGATGACGTTGCGCAATTCCCCGCAATTTTGTTGAGCCGAAACTCCGGCTCTCCGTACGGTCGTTGGCGTCGCCGGGCAGGTCCAGGCTTCCCCTCGGCGGTAGCGCAGGAGAGTTCCGCTCGCGCACCCCTCATTGCGAGCGGGACATCCCAGCCTCGAGGAGACGACCCCGTGAGCGTCATGACCAGACCCACCGCAGTCGGACCGCCCGGCTACACCGAAACCCTCCCCTGCGAGCCCGAGACGGCCCGCCGTGCCCGGAGCCTTGTCTCGGTCGCGCTGAACACCTGGGGCATAGCCGAGCTGGCGGAAGCTGGCGCGCTGATCGTCTCCGAGCTGGTGGGCAACGCGGTCCGCCACACCTCGTGCCGTCTGGTCCGGGTGTCCGTCCGACGCGTCACGGACGATCTCGTACGGATCGGCGTCACCGACAAATCCCACGCCGTGCCGAAAATGGATCTGGTCGCCGATGGCGATGAGACGGGGCGCGGCCTGGTCCTGGTCGACGCGCTGTCATACCGCTGGGGTTACGACGAAATGCGCTGGGGCAAGACCGTCTGGGCGGAGTTGGCGGTCCCGGCGTGCTGACCCTGCGGCTGCTACCCGAAGACGAGCTCGCGGGCGTCGCCGATCCAGAGCGATGCGTAGAGCTGGCCGTACCCCGCCGCACCGAGGGCACGTTCGCCGTCCGCACCCTGCGCCTGACACCCGCCGACCTCGTACGGCTGCGCACGGAAACCGATCTGGCGCTCGCGGACATCCGCACCGAGGTCGTGCGCGCCGAGGCCGCCTGGCACCAACGTCTCGGGAAGTGGCACGCCGACGGGCGAGCCGCCGTCGAGGCCGGCGAGCCGGATACGGCCCTGCTCTCCCGTGTCCTGGAGCGGCTGCGGACCTCCTTGTAGCAACTACAGACCCCGCCCGGTGTGCCGAAGGAAGCCGCGGGCGGTACGGCGCGCGCCCATGTCCGCCCCAGGCGGGCCAGCGACGTCGCGCTGGATCCGCGCTGCCTGGAACCGGCACAGCGGATCCCCTCAAGACCTCTCGCTCCGGCTGAGCGGGAGGAAGCCCAGAGAACAGGAGTGCACCATGCCCGAGACCGTCGTCATCCAGCCCGTCGAGGACGGGTTGCTCGTCTCCCGGACGGGTGCCCCGGCGGACCAGCCTGTTCAGCCGGGGCACCCGTCCGGGAGACAGGACGGCCTGACGGCCGCTTCCCGATCACAGTGGATCATCAGCGGATGTGGCTTCGGGCCGAGCCGCCGCGATCGCCAGCAGTTCGGTGGCGGTGCGGCTGCCGTCGACCGGAACGGGCGTGTTCATCAGCCAGTCGGCGGTGTCGGCCGCCGTCGTGGGCGGAATGACGAGCAGGGTGCGGAACCCGTCGCGATAGGAGCAGAGCAAGATCACGTTCTGCTCCTGGCCGGACACGGACCACCCGGCCGTCACATAACCCTTGCCGACCGCGACCTGGTGCGGGATACCGGGCCACAGCTGGATCCCCAGAACGACCCTGGTGATGGTGCCCACCCCGTCCATCGCTTCCACGAGAAGGGGCAGCTCTTCGACGAGATCGTGAGAGTAGGGCCACCATGCTCCGTCGAGTCCGCCCGGGACGGCTTCGTACGGTGCCAGCGAAAGCCGCACCGGCAGCGGTGAGGAAGGACGCGCGGAATGATCGGCAGTCGGTTCCATGATGTGAACCTGCCCCCGGGTACGGTCTGACCGGCCCGGCATTGTTGCTCACCGAGAACGGCACCAGCATGGCCGCCGACGCACGCAATGCCCTCGGTGTCCACAAGACTACTCCCGGCGAACTCACCGAAATCGCGCACGCATGGGCCCACGGACGCTGGAATGCCCCTGGCCAAGGCCTGTGAGCGCCTGACCAGGGACACACAGACGCCTGTCTCCCCAAAGAAGGCCCTGCCGCCCCGGAGCATGCTCAGAGGCGTCCAACGGGTCGGGTGCTGCTGAGAGCGTCCCGAGCTCCTGCGGAGCACCGCTGGGGTCTTCGTCATGGATACGCCTTCGTCCACCTCGCAGAGAGGGCCGACCGGGCACACCCCGACCCTGACCGGCCTGTTGCGCTGTCCCCTTCTCGGGGCGGGCAGCCCCCGGCGGAACGGGAGGCGAAGAGCAGCGCGATCTCGCCAGAGCCCAACCCATGAGGCCCGCACACCAACGGTTCCGGGAAACCTCAGCCCCGCAAGTGACATCAAAACTCGCTGACAATGATCACAGAGATCTCGCCACAGCGACTCCCGAAGTCACCGTGAAACGACTCCCACGGAAACTGACACAACCAGACTCCCGAGCCCGGTCCGCGAGGTTCGGATCCGTATCGTGCTGCACTGTTGAAGGCCCCCGCCGGGCAGCTGAGTAGGGAGCTGCCTCGGAAGCAACCGCTCCCCCGTGGCCATTCGAGGTCCCCGACGCTCTGACTGCCGTCGACGTGAGCGGCTGCTCGAGCACAGGGCGGCGGATGTTCCGCGGGTTCGAGGTCAGGCAGTGTGCCCCACGGGCGGGTCTTCTGGCGTGGCCGCCGCCATGAGCCGCTCGGCTTCCGCGTCGGTGGCGGCGGGTGGCACCACGAACAGGTCCCAGCGGCCGTGACCGGGGGCGAGCAGGCAGACGGTGTGCTCGGCTCGCGGCGAGCCTGTCCGGCGCAGGTGTACAACCTGGTCTTCGACGAGCATCCCGCCCTGGGGGAACGACCACATCGCTCCGTTCACGAGGACGCTGCTGATCCGTCCCCAGTGGTGCGGCAGCCCGGCGAGCAGTCCGGGGAGCTCGCCGGTCAAGTCGTACGATCTCGGCCACCAGGCTCCGTCGATTCGCCGGGCCGAGCCGCCCTGGCGGGACGCCCCCAGCCGCAGTCGGGCTGAGGGCGGGCGGAGTGGCGAGGCGGTTGTCATGCGGGCTCCTGGACTGGGGACCGTGGGAAACCCGCCGAGATCGGTGGCTCGGAGGGCGCCGGTTTGTCCGGCGAGGACGCGTCGCGCGGTCTCGGCCGGATGCGTCCGGTAGACGGGCGGCCTGCTGGCCTCCAGCCAGGAGCGGAGTGGGCCGACGCCCCCGCGCGGGGTCGAGCGTGAGGTGCAGACGCGTCCCTCTCCCCGAAGGGAAGGCCGGATAACTGCGCTGCTCGCCCCCGGCGAACAGCACCCGGAGTGCGTCCGCGACGTGCCGGGCCGCCTCGGGGTCCATGGAGACGATGCGGACCTCGACCATGCCTTCGGCGGGAGCGTCGTCCGGCGCGTCCACAGTCAGAAGTGGGTACGGGTGGTGAAGGGGTTCGGGGGTCATAGGGCGGAACCTGCCCCGGGCCGTGAGAACGGCTCGTATCGTGTCGCGCGGCCCTTGCGGTGCCGCGCGCCGAGGACGAGACCAGTCCTGTCACCAGTGTACGAAGTACCCTCGACACCCCCACGGTAGTCCTGACCCTCGTGGCAGCCGCTTCCGTCTGCGTGGGACGTACGGTGGAGGTACCGAGGGCATCGCGTACTCCGGCCGCCGCGCCGGGTCGCCCTCGGCGAGAGATGGACCCCGAGCCGCCCCAAGGGCCGGCGCGGAGAGGGGTCGGCATCATGTTCGCCGCGGTCGAAGCAGGTCCGCGCAAGTTCGTCATGGCTGCGCCCATACCGTGTGCCCGTACCAGCCCGCGCCTCTGCCGAGGGGAGGCGTGATGGTCCTTTCCCGGCTGGACATCCACCGGCGGAACCGAGGGGAGGGGGCACTCGTCACGCTCGCTGGTGAGATCGGACCGGCGACGGCGCCGCTGCTGCGGGCCGCACTGGAGCAGTGTCTGCGCGACGGCGTCACCGTCGTCGATGTCGACCTGACCACGGTCGGCTCCTGCGATGCCCGGGGTCTGGACGTCTTCCTGTCGGCGTCACGGCGTGCCGGCCGGGTGCACGCCTCGCTTCAGCTGCACCACCCGTGCGCACAGATCACCCGGCTCCTCGCCGTCACCGGATCCACCCCCCTGCTCCTCGCGGCCCCCACGGATCCCGTGCCGCCCGCCCTCGAAACGGCCTCCTCGGGCCCGTCTGCCGGCGAGGCGCGGGCGCCTGAGGGCCTCGCTCGTGTGCCGGTCGTCAAGGAGGGGATCCGCCTGCGCCGGCTGACCCGTTGGCAGACCGAAGGGATGGGGGAGGACATCGCGGACCTGGCCATGGCATCCGTCGCGGGCACCCCCGGTGAGTCGTTCCACGACCGGAGAGATTTCCTGCGCCGCCTTGCCGTCAGTGCCCGGCGCCCCAGCTTCGCGCTGCTGGTCGCCGAGACGACGGTGCTGGTCGGTTGTGCCTACGGCTTTCCGGTGGGCCCAGGCGGCTCCGGTCGGCGAGGGTTCGACCGAATGCTGCAGGAGAGCATTCAACGGCTCACTGCCTGTGCGCGGTTTGTCGTCCTCACGCAGGTCGTGGCCCATCCGCATGCTCAGCACCGCGACATTGCCCGCCGCCTCCAACAGCGTCTGCTCACCGACCGGCATTCCGTCCTGGGAGTCACCCTGCTGCATCCGGCCGACCAGGGCGGACATGCCGCCTTGGAGTCCTGGGGTTGGCAGAACATGGGAGAGATCGTCGGGCTGCCCGGCCCGTTCGCTCCCTGCGTGCTGATCCTGCCCCTCGTAGGGCCGCCCCCACCAGGCCGATGATCGAGACGTCCGCAGCGGGCGGACCTCCCTTGCGCAGACGGCAGACGACTCCGAGGTCCAGGCCGGTGCAGCCGCCGGTTCGGCACCTCGCGCCGCCCGCCACGGCCGGGAGTACGCTGACCTTACCGAGAGCTTTTCGGGCGCACGACCACGGCGACGCCGTTCCCGTCGGGTGCCAGACGCGGGCAGCCGCGAGCAGCCCGGAACGGGATCGCACGATGGACGCCATCACAAAGCCCGCCGACGGTACGTCGCCAGACGACGCCCGGACTTACCAGATGCCCTTGCCCCGGCTGCGCCTCACGCCGGACGTCAGCCACGGCCCGCTGGACGGTGCGTGGTGGCCGCGCGGCGACGCGCTGGAACTGGAGTTGCCCGCACTGGTCGGCTCCTTGGACCCGGGTGCCGGCACCGTCACCCGCGTCACCGTGGACACCACGTCCTGGCCCGATGCCCCGCAGACGGTAATGGCGCCCGGACACGTGATCGAGGTGGTCCGGACCGGGTCGGCCGCCGAGGCGCATGCCATCACTCTGGACTGCGGCACGGTTGGGCGCTGGGAGTTGCTGGTGATCCCGCCCGACGAGCCCGCCGGAGCGGCCACACGGCTGCTCACCGCTGCCGCCGACCCCGACAACCAGCTGTCGGCCCCGCACATGCTGGCACTCGCCGAGGCCGTCCTTGACGAAGAAGCCACATGGGAGTCGGAAGGAGGACACGGACTCAGGTGAGGGCCCGACGCCTGTCGGGCCGAGGTGATCGGCCGGCCGGTCCGGTCGTCCACGACCCGCGGTGGTGGAGCGATGACACTGGCAGTCCCTTGGCCGTCCCACCCCCCCGCAACCGATACGCGCGGATCACGGCGGGTGAGCGAATGAGGCCCGGACGGCGCACGGACCGCTCCGAGAGCTTCGGGGAAGCGCTGCTGGGAGCGGTTCTCGATCGCGCCCACGAGCTTCCTCCCCATCTCATCGGGCCGCTGGTCGCCGACGTGGTGAAGCTGTTGCGGGGCCGCCGTCCGCAGGTACTGCTGCAGGACTATGGCCAGCTGCTGCTCGTACCCCTGTCCGGCGAGGGCCTCATGGACGGCGAACCGCAGGTGATCGACGACTCCGAGGCGGGCCGCTGCTTCCTCGACGCGGTCCCCGTCGAGCTCGCCGAGGACGACGGCGTACGGGTCCATCTGCCGCTGCTGGACGGCGGCGACCAGGTGGGGGTCATGGCGGTGACGCTGGACAGCGTCGATGACGACGACCGCCGCCTGCTGCAAAGGATCTCCGGTCTGGTGGCCGACCTGCTGGTGACCAAGCACGGCTACTCCGACCTGTTCTTCCGTGTCCGACGCGGTGAAGCGATGAGCGTCGCCGCCGAGATCCAGTGGTCCCTGCTGCCACCGCTGGCGATGATCATGCCGAGGGTCGCCGTGGCCGGAATCCTGGAACCCGCCTATGGCGTGGCCGGTGACAGCTTCGACTACGCCCTCAACGGGGACATCCTCCACGTGGTCATGATCGACGCGATGGGGCACGGCCTGGACGCGGCCACGATGGCCACCGTGGCCATCGGCGCCTACCGCCACGCCCGCCGCGCCGACATCGGGCTGTCGGAGATCTACGACTTCATGGACCGCGCCGTGGCGCAGCAGTTCGGTCCCGAGCACTTCGTCACCGCGCAGATGATGCAGCTGGACACGACGACAGGACAGCTCCAGTGGGTCAACGCAGGGCACCCACCGCCGATCCTCGTCCGCCAACACCGCGTCGCACGACGCCTCACCGCCCCGACAACCCTCCCTGTCGGTCTGGGTGGTTCCGAGCCACGGATCAGCGAGCTGAAGCTGGAACGCGGGGACCGCGTCCTCTGCTTCTCTGATGGACTGGTCGAGGAGCACTACACCGGTGGCGAGGAGTTCGGGGAGGACCAGCTGATCGACTGTGTGAACCAGCTGGAGAGAACCGGCCGCGGGATCCGGGCGGTCACGCGCTCCCTGTCCCACACACTCAAGCGGGCGCGAGGCGGCCACACCACGGACGACGCGACGCTGCTCATGGTCGAGTGGCGCGGCTGACCTCATCGCTGTCGTCCGCCGTTTCCTCCGTCGGCCTCGGCTGAGGGGACGGCCCGTCAGTCCGACGGCGCCTGCCCGCTTCCGGTGTCGATGAGGATCTGTTCCCCCCGGGTGATGTTGTCGGCGCGGACGGCCTGGGCCATCGCGGCGTGCGCGGCCTCTGGTGTCGCGTGCGGCGGAACCACCAACAGAGAGAACACGTCCTGGTCGCCCCGTGTGATCAGGACGGTGTCGTCACCCACCGGGAAGGAATCGATGTGCACCACCCGGTCGTCGACGACGATCCGCGTCGGGAGCCCTTCCCAGGCCGCGGTGTCCAGCCCGACGCGGGTCACGGGGCCGAGGTGCACGGTGAGGGCGCTCAGCAGCGCGGGCAGCTCGGCACCGATGTCGCGCGACCGCGGCCACCACGCACCATCCAGGACGCCTTCACGCGACTCCGTCGTCTCCAGCCGGAGCAGCGCGTATCCCGGCCGGACGGCCTCGTGAACGCCACTGGGCAGATGCCGGGAAACAGGGGGTGGATCGGAGCCGGTCATGGGGGACCACCCGTCTTCGGGAACCGGTGGGAACACGGGATTCGCTTCGCCCTCCCACGCTACTCCCCGTGCCGCTGGTGGCCGCTGCCACCGGGGCCTGCGTGAGCGATGCGTGAGCGGACCCTGCGGCACCGCCCGTCACGGGTAAGACCACTCAACACCCAGCACCTGCCCTGACCAGGCCGTTCCGGACACCGAAGGAGAGCCTGGAACCACCCAGCACACCCCCATCAGCCCTCGTAATGCGTAGGTCTCGGGTTCGAATCCCGAAGGCGGCTCCATACCAAACCTCAGGTCGGGCTGCTGACCTGGGGTTTCTTGGTTTTCGTGATGTCTGGTCCGAGCGCGACCCCGCTGGTGGCTGCCCTTGTAGCCGAGCGGCACGATCTCCTCCCACAGCTTCCACGCCTTGGTGCTGACCTCCTTCCAGCGGTTGTCCAGGTGGGGCTTTGAGTCCTCGAGGACCGCCTACGCCACCGCATCCTCGTCGGACGACCTAACGCTCCGCTACCACCGAATCCGGGCCAGGGCTGTCAACCTGGCGCTCAGACACTCCCTGCACTCCCTGACCGTGTGCGAGTGGGAGGTCTTGGTGCGTGACCCCGCGGTCGTCGGACACCGGCAGCCCGGCCGGGGCGCCGCGGTCCAGCAGGGTGAGGAGCGGGCCGGTCATGGCAGTGGTGACCAGGGTCATGACGATCATGATCGAGTACAGGCCCTGGTTGATCAGGCCCAGTTGGAGTCCGACCGAGAGCACCACCAGCTCCGTCAGGCCGCGGGTATTCATCAAGATGGCGAGCATCCCCGCCGAACGTGCCGGCAGTCGGCCGATCCGCGCGGCGGCGTAGGTGCCGCCGGCTTTGCCGACCACCGCTACCACCATGATCAGCGCCAGCTCGACCAGCCTGTGGACGTCCAGACCGCTGAGATCCACCGAGAGGCCGCTGAGCACGAAGAAGGCCGGCATCAGAAGCGCGGAGGTCTGTTCGGCGGACTCGCGCAGACGGTCGAGCGCCGACGGGGCTGTGGCGGCCGGGGCCGCGGAAGTCTCGTTGTCGCCGGCGCAGTTCCCGTGGTCGCGGGGGACGACGATCCCGAAGAGCAGCGCACCGAAGATCAGGTGAGTGCCCATGGCCTCGGTTGCGGCGGCCGAGAGCAGCGCGCCGACGATCAGTGCGGGTGGTCCGGGCCGCCAAGACGTACGGGCGAGCAGCGGCCGTACCACAACCAGCATGAGCAGCAGATAGGGCACGAAAAGCAGAACGATCGCGCGTCCGTTGGATACGAGTCCTGCCAGGGCGGCGAGCGCGACCCAGGCCAGTACGTCCACCATCGCGGCGGTCGCCATGGCGACCGTGCCCTCGCGGGTGCCGGTCAGGCCCCGGTCGACGAGTATGCGGGCCAGGACGGGCAGGGCGGTGATGGAGAGCGCGAGGCCGAGGAACAGGGTGGAGGCGGCGGAAGCGCCGCCCGGACTTCCTGACGTCAGGAGCAGTGCCAGTCCCGTACCGAACAGGAAGACGGGGACCGTGGCACCGGCGGTGACGATGCCCGCAGTCCTCAACTGCCCTGCCAGGTCTGTCGGTCGCAGATGCAGTCCGACGCCGAACATGAAGAGGGCGAGCCCGATGTTGGCGACCGCGGAGAGCAGTGGGCGTATGTCCATGGGGAAAAGGAATTCGCCGACGACACCGTGCAGGACGGTGGGGCCCATCAGCACGCCGGCAGCGATCTCGGCGACCACGGGCGGCTGACGCAGCCGGATGGCGATCCGTCCGGCGATCCGGGACAGCAGCACGGCGGACGCGAGCCCGATGAAGAGGTGAACAAGGTCTGGGCTGGTGCGCATGGCATCTACCGGCCTTCGGTAAGGGGACAGTGTGTCCGCCCGACGGGAGTGGCGGAAGGGGAAGCTGCGCCCGGAGCCGTGTCAACGGCAGCGGCGTGCAGGCCCCGTGGCGCCCGGCTGCGCCTCGCGGGGCGGCGATGTCGGGCCGCTCGCGGAGCCAGGCAAGGGCCCGTCCCGGCGATCCGCCACCGGACCCGGGCCTCCCGCCGACAGAAAGAGGGTGTGCCTCCAGTAGGACCCGGACTCGCGACGCGCCGGAGCGCGTACCTCTACCCGGGCGGGGCGGGCGCTGTGGCCGACGCCCGGACCGAGGAACACGCCTACGTCTTTGGTGTCGGACAACGCGCCCTTACGGGGAAGTCGAACGTGCCGGCCTCGGCAGCGGGGCGGTGGTCGGGCCTCTGATCAGCGTCTCCGACGGCACCTTCCGGGCCCGGTGACACCTCCCCAGGTCATGCCTTCGACAGGGGGGAACAGTCAGCCGGGCCCGGAGGCCGGCGATCCTCGGCCACTGGGCACCGGGCACCCAGTTCTGCCCACACCCGCCCTGACCTGCATCTGTTTACGCGTCAGGCGGCCAGCGCCTGTCGCCACCGTACCGGCGCACCCACCCTCAGCACCGAGTTGCGGTAGATCCTTCCGGCGAGCGTCATGCAGCAGGCCGTGGCCACCAGCAGGATGCCGGCGGCGGCAAGCTGCTCGTACATTGTCGCCGTGCCCACCGAGGCTTTGAGTGGTATCAGCAGGCCGGAGAAGGGCGGTATGTACTGCACGACCGAGACCCAGGGCGCTGAGAGATGGGCGGCGGCAGCCGTCGCCGCACCGACCGGCGCCAGGGCGAGCAGCATTACCGGCGTCAGCACGCCCTGCAGATCCTCGGGCCTTGACACCAGCGATCCGGCCGCCGCGTAGAGCGAGGCGAACATGGCGAAGGTCAGGAGGAACCAGAGCACCGTCATCACCAGGGCCCGCGGCCCCGGTATCGCGGTGGTCTGCTCTGACATCAGCGACTGCGCCCCCCAGACCGCGCCCAGCATCGCGGCCACCTGCAACATGCCGGCCGTGACGATGCCGGAGACCTTGCCCACGAGCAGTTCCAGCGGAGCGAGCGTAGCGAGCAGCACCTCCACCACCCGGGTGGACTTCTCCTCGACCACGCCCTGTGCGATCACCGATCCCTGATTGACGACCTGCATGAACAGCACGATGATCAGGCTTGCCGCGGCGCCCAGTTGGACTGTGCCCACAGATTTCCCGACGGTCACAGTGGTGGGTGCGGCGGCCGCGGTGTCCCGTGCCAGCCGCCCCAGATCCACGTTCTGCCGGAGCAGGGCCCGGTGGCCGGCCCAGGTCCTGGCCAGCGCGTCAGCGCCCGCCCGCGCCTGATCGCTGGTGTCGGCGCGGGCCAGGAGGGACACGCGGCCTCCGGCGACGACCACAGCCGCGTCCGAGCCCTTGTCCTCGACGAGCTTCCGGGCTTGTGTCATGCCGTCGCACGACGTCACCCGCACCCCGGGAGGCGCGGTGCCGAGCGACGCGGCCGGTGTGCCGCAGACGGCCACGGTGGCGGAGGTGGTGCGCCCCAGCACATTGAAGCCGATCACCAGACCGAAGGTGACGAGGGAGAGCAGGACCAGGCTGACGAGATAGCCTCTGGTGAGCATCCGCGCCTTCAGTTCCCGGACGTAGACCAGGCGGACGCGAGTGACGCGGAGCGAGCGCTGCTCGGAGTCGGGGCGCTTCATGCGGACACCCCGTCCAAGTCGGAGGTACGGGCGTTCCCCGAGGATGGAACGCCGGTGGCCGCGGAGCCCGTGGGCGGCGGGTCCCCGACCGGTTCGACCAAGTCCCGGAACAGGTCGGCGAGGCTGGGTATCTGTCGCCGCATCTGCCTTACGGTGCCGTGCCGCATCGCCTCCACCAGCAGGTCGTTCTCGGTGTGGCCCACGGCGAGGTCGACCAGGACGCCCTGCTGGTACGCCTGGAATCCAGCAGTCGTGGTGCAGCCTGCGGGCCAGTCCTCGCCGGCGCCCTCGACCTCGACGTACACATGGCCGCTCGCCTCCGTGGGCCGTAGCTCCTCAAGAGAGCCACAGGCCACAAGGTGTCCGGCGCGCACGATCGAGACCCGGTCGCAGAGCTGCTCGACCAGATCCAGTTGGTGGCTGGAGAAGAGCACGGGCACCCCCTGTGCCGCCTTGTCGCGAAGGACCTCGCTCATGTCGTCGACAGCGAGGGGGTCGAGACCTGAGAACGGCTCGTCCAGGATGAGCACTTCGGGATCGTGGACCAGGGCGGCGGCCAGTTGGACGCGCTGCTGGTTGCCCAAACTGAGGGTGTCCACCCGCTTGTCGCGGTGCTGGGTGATCCGCAGCCTCTCCGTCCAGCGGACCATCGCCTCACGGGCATCGGCATGGGACAGCCCGTGGAGCTCGCCGAGGTACACCAACTGCCGGGCCACGGTCATCTTGGGGTACAGCCCGCGCTCCTCCGGCATGTAGCCGAACCGTGCCGACTCCAGTCTCCCGACCGGTGCCTCACCCCAGAGCACCTGTCCGCGGTCCGGTGCCAGCACCCCGACGCCGATGCGCATGGCAGTGGTCTTGCCTGCCCCGTTGCCGCCGACGAAGCCGGATATCTCCCCCGGTCTTACGGTCAACGTGAGTGAGTCCAGCGCCTGTTGGGAGCCAAAGCGCTTCGACACTCCCTCGAGTACCAAAGGTTTCACGGGCCCTCCCCTTCCTTCTCCCTGTCCCGTTGAGCTGTCCACGGAGCGTACTTTCCTGTTGGGAAAATACCTGATACTTTCCCGGCAGGAAAGTGGAAGTTCTCCTCAGGAGGGTGCGAGGGCTCATGGCGTCCGACGACAAGCACGACAGGAACCCCCTCGATCGGCAGGCCGTGACGCCGGCCGACGCGCAAGCCGCGCTCGAGGACATCCGGAGGCGGCAGGAGCAGTCCGGCGTGGCCGAACTGCGGTTCGGCCTGTCTCGTCCCTCCCTCCTGATCGCGGCACTGCTGCTGTTCGTCTCCTTCGCGTCCTTCGACCTGCCCAATCCCTGGGGTGGTGCGGTGTTGGTCCCGGGGCTGCTGCTGGTGGCGCTGATGGCGGTCCGCCACACGTACGGCGCGCCGGTCCGCAACAGGCCGGGCACCGGAGCCGTGCTGGTGGGGCTGGCCTGCGGGATCGCCGCGTACGGGGTGTTCCGGGGGCTGGCGGCGGCGCTCTCCTCGGGCGGGGTGCCGACACCTCATCTCGTCGCCGCTGCGCTAGTGGTCGGGGCTTGTCTGCTGGCGGCACCTGGTGCTCGCAGGGCTGCCGAGGCCCGGCTGCGGCGCCGGTCGGAGCGGCGGTACTGATGGATGCCGACTTCGACGCCTTCCTGCACCCGGCTCCGCGCCTGACCATCGTCGCCCTGCTGGCGCCCGCGGGATGGACCGAGTTCGGGTTCATCCGGGATTCGGTCGCCACGAGTGACTCCGCCCTGTCCAAGCAGTTGTCGGCACTCGCGGCCGAGGGGTATCTCGAAGTGCGAAAGCAGGCGGCTGTGGGTGTCCGGCGCACGCTCGTCCGGCTCACGCCGAAGGGGCGGGAGGCGTTCGTACGGCATGCGGCGGCGCTGGAGCGGATCGCGGCGACGGCGCGTGCCGCGCGACCGGCCGACTGACCACTCGTGACGTCTTGGTGATTCCGGAGCCCACAGGCGACTGCGATCCCCGGGAGGCCTGCCCTGCGCGGTCTGCCGCGGCACCAGGACGGGCGCGAGGCGACTGAACGGGCAGCTGGGTACCGGCAGCTGGGTACCGGCCTCCCCTGTCCGCGCTCACCCTCATGTACGGAAAGTCAATCATTGGAGACTCAGTGTGATGATCGAAGTGCGAGAGCTGACGAAATGTTACAGAAAGACCCGAGCCGTCGATGAGCTCAGCTTTCGCGTCGAGCCGGGACGGGTGACCGGATTCCTGGGGCCCAATGGCGCGGGAAAGTCGACGACGATCCGTGCGATGATCGGTCTCGACCGTCCCACCTCGGGCGAAGTCCTCATCGACGGCAAGCGTTACGAGGACCTGCCCCGCCCCCTGACCACCGTGGGGGCGCTGCTCGACGCCCGCGCGGTGCACGGTGGCCGGAGCGTGCGGGGACACCTGGCCGGTCTGGCCCGTAGCAACCGACTGCCGCTGCGGCGTGTCGACGAACTCCTGGAGATGGTCGGGCTCGCGAGTGTCGCGGACAAGCGGGCGAAGGGGCTGTCGCTGGGCATGGCCCAGCGTCTCGGCATCGCGGCCGCTCTTCTCGGTGACCCACAGGCACTGCTGCTCGACGAGCCGGTCAACGGCCTCGATCCGGAGGGCGTGAAGTGGATCCGCGACCTGATGAAGCGCATGGCGGACGAGGGCCGTGCGGTCCTGGTCTCCAGCCATCTGATGAGCGAGATGGCGCTGACCGCCGGGCACCTGGTCGTGATCGGACGCGGCCGGCTCCTCGCCGACACCCCCGTGGAGGACTTCATCACGGGTAACTCCCGGTCCTACGTCCTCATCCGCACGCCTGAGCCCGAGCGCATGCGTGATCTCCTGGCCATCCACGGCGTCCACGTGGACGCGGGGCCCGACGGATCACTCGAGGCGGTGGGCACCGACCCGAGGACGGTGGGCACCCTGGCCGCCGAGAACCAGATAGCCGTCTACGAGGTCAGCCCGAGGACCGCCTCCCTGGAGGAGGCGTTCATGCAGTTCACCGCGGATGCCGTCGAGTACCGAGCAGAGCAGGAGGCAGTGCGATGAGCAACGACCTGAACGCGGCCGTCGGCTTCGAGTGGTCCAAGGTGCGCACCCTGCGCTCCATGTCGTGGAGCCTTGTCCTCTGCATCGTCCTCAGTCTTGCCTTCGCCGTGCTCACCGGAGTTGTCGTACAGCACCAGTACGCGCACAAGCCCGCCCCCTCGTCCTTCGACCCGATCTCTGCCGGGTTCAGCGGGCTGCGGCTGGGGCTGGTCGGGCTTGTGGTCTTCGGCGTGCTGGTCGTCACCAGCGAGTACTCCTCCGGGACGATCCGCAGTTCACTGGCCGCGGTGCCCCGGCGCGGGGTCTTCTACGCGGCCAAGATGCTCACCGGCGGCCTGACGGCCCTGGCGGTGTCCAGCGCTGCCGCGGTCACCAGTTTCCTCCTCGCGCAGGCGACCATGGGGGACGAGAGCGTGTCCATCACGGACGGCGGCGTGCTGCCCGCCCTGATCGGGGCAGTGCTCTACACGACCATGCTCTGCCTGTTCTCCATGGGCGTCGCCGTCCTTCTGCGCTCCTCCGCGATCACCATGGGCATCCTCGTGCCGCTCTTCTTCACGGTCTCGACGATCCTCACGAACATCCCCGGCGTCGGAAAGGTCGCGCAGTTCCTGCCCGACCAGGCCGGCGGGCTGGTGCTCTACCGGCACGCACCCGAGGGGTACGTGCTGAACGCGTGGTCCGGGCTCGCGGTCCTCGCGGTATGGACCGCATGCTCGGCGGCCGCCGGCTACCTGGCCCTGCGGCGCCGCGACGCCTGACGGCACCGGCGCGGCCCGTGCGCCCCGCGCATGCGGACGTTGTGCGCAGCCGGTGCGCGCTCTCCCTCGTCGGCGATGCGGGGGTCGAATGTCGGCCTCCCATGATGAATCCAGGCGCCGGTAACGAACGGCAATTCGGCGTCCGAATCCATCACACAAGGGAGAACCCCATGTACCAGGGCGACCTGTCCCTCCTCGAGGAGATCGAAGAGCAGGACTTCGACGGTGTCGCGTACGGCGCGTGCACCACGAACACCTTCTCGCTGTCGGATGCGCTGGGCAACCAGGGTGGCTGGTGCACCCTCACCAAGGAATGCCAGCCCAGCTGCAACTGACCTCGGCCAGAGGCGAAAGGGGAAGCGCCATGCAGAGCGAGAAGGACGTCTTCGGGGCGTACGAC